>JADGBS010000401.1:517-2817 GCA_015231325.1 Oligoflexia bacterium
CGAATTATTTCTCCTTCTGAAACCATTTCACATCTACATACTACCTTTCCAAAGTCAGGATCATCCTTAATCTTTTGATCTAATTCCTCATCACTCATATCGCGAATCTTTTTAATATGCGGATTGGTTTTTACAAAATACTCATTTGGAAGTAGTTCTTTGTTTATTTTTTTACACTCTTCACTCACTATGGAAACAATCATCTCTGCGATAGCTGGGGCCGCAGTAAGACCTGGAGATTGAATTCCGGCCGCATTTATAAAACCATGTATTTTTGTTGGACCAATGATAAAATCATCATTTTGAGGTTCCTTATAGCGATAAGCAACTGGACGATTGCCTGCAAAGGTAGAAATCAAATATCTACTATTCATACTAGGAATCATTTCACTTGCTTTAGAAAAAATTTGCCAACAAATCTCATCCGTTGTTTTGAGATCATTTTTGTCAGGCACATCCTCAGCAGATGGTCCAACCATGATTGTGCCATCAAGGGTAGGAATAACTAAAGTACCTTTGCTTGTTTTAGAAGGAAGAGGGAAAATAATATGCTTTACTATACCCTGCAATTTTCTATCTAATAAGTACTCTTCCCCTTTTCGTGGAATAATCTTAAAATCATTAATCCCAAGCATTCCGGCAATACGATCACCATAAAGGCCAGCGGCATTGATTACGAAAGAAGTTTCATAACGTTCCTTCGTCGTCTGAACTGCAAGTAAATTCTCTCCTTTTTTCCCTTTGCCTACCATCTCGCAAATAGAAATTACCTCTTCTGCAGTTTTAATCTGAGCTCCATTTTTCTTTGCATTTTCAGCAAGGAAATACACAAACTCATAGGGATTCACTACACCCGCAGTCGGGGCCCATAGAGCGCCTTCGATGTTATCCCCTAAATTGGGTTCATACTGATGTACCTCTTTCTTATTTAAGATCAACATATCTGGCACACCACACTCTTCACCCCAGCGCTTAAATTTTTCAAGTTCTTCTATTTCGCTAGAATCTTTTATAACAACTAACTCTCCAACTCTCTTAAAAGGAATACCTAAATCGTTATAGAGTTCATCATATAAAAAATTTCCCCGTGCACAGAGGCGTCCCTTTAGTGTAGAAGCTTCAGAATGAAAACCAGCGTGAACAATTCCACTATTTGATTTAGAAACGCCAAATGATAACTCTGCTTCTTTTTCTAAAAGGCAAAGAGATAAGCGGTAACGAGACAGTTCTCTTAAAATTGAAGTGCCAACGATTCCACCGCCGATGATAATGACATCAAATTTATTAGAATGACTAGAATGATTAGAATGACTAGACAAGGCCCCCCTCCTTTTATCTGATCTAAATATTTTTTCTTTTTAAATTTTAAAACTTATTGTAGTTTCAACCGCCTTCACCCATCCATCATACAAAGCGTTCGCTTGGGATTTTTCCATTTGCGGATGAAATCCATAATCAAGTTTCCACTGTTTTGCAACTTCCTGTTGATTCTCCCAAAATTTAACTGCAAGTCCGGCCAAATATGCGGCCCCAAGTGCAGTTGTCTCTATAATCGCAGGACGTTCAACAGTCACACCCAAAATATCGCTCTGAAATTGCATTAAAAAACCATTGGCAACCGCCCCACCATCTACTCGCAATTTTTTTAGTG
Source organism: Oligoflexia bacterium (assembly GCA_015231325.1). Lineage (GTDB taxonomy): Bacteria > Bdellovibrionota > Bacteriovoracia > Bacteriovoracales > Bacteriovoracaceae > JADGAN01. The sequence goes on from JADGBS010000401.1 coordinate 2,169, forward strand.
AAATATTTGCATCACTCTCCATTGATTTTAAAACATCTTTAGTCTGATAGGCAATGGACTCTAGTGTGGCCCTTACAATATGTTCTCTTCCAACTCCTCTTGTTAGACCTAAAATCGTGCCTCTTGCTTGACTATCCCAGTAGGGTGTTCCAAGTCCAACAAACGCAGGAACTACATAAACACCTTGATTGGAACCGGCCTTTAGGGCCAACTCTTCCGTCTCAGAAGCACTATTAATTATTTTTAAACCATCTCTTAACCATTGTACTGCAGATCCGGCCACAAAGATACTTCCTTCAAGAGCATACTCAACCTTATTTTCAATTCCCCAAGCGATTGTGGTTAATAGACCATGCTTGGAGCGAACAGCTTTTTCACCCGTATTCATAAGCATAAAGCAACCAGTACCGTAAGTATTTTTTACCATCCCTTGTTCAAAACAAGTTTGACCAAAAAGCGCTGCTTGTTGATCGCCAGCAATGCCTGCAATAGGAATATCTGTACTAGATGCATTAGTATTGTTACAGTATTTTAGATCGAGATTTGCATAGATTTTAGAAGAGGGATGAACTTCTGGAAGCATAGATTTAGGGATAGTTAAAATTTTTAAAAGTTCTTCATCCCAACAAAGATCATAAATATTATACAT
>JADGBS010000402.1 GCA_015231325.1 Oligoflexia bacterium
TGTTGGTGGGAAGCAGCATACTGGCCAATTACTACGTTCAGGAAAATTTAGGAATTTTGGCGGGACATTTTCCCGGTCGTCCCATTCTTCCTGGAGTGGTGCAAATAGAGATGATGGCACAGGCAGCATGCTTTGGGATCATGCCGATTTTGATGATTAAGGAAGGAAAGAGTTCTTGGTTAAATACGAAGTTTGAGGTTGCTTTAGCAAAAGTAGAAGTCGCTAAGTTTAGAAAACCGATTCTACCTGGCGCGCATCTCAAGATCTTTTCTCTGTGTACAAAAGTTCGAGGAAGAGTCCACTGTTATGATTGTCACATTAAGAATGGTGCAGATGGAGAGATCTTTTCAGAGACGTCATTGATGGCACATCATAATATTTGGGCATAGGGGAATAATAAAATGTCAAAAGAAGTACCTCCTCCATTTGAACGAAAAATTTTTTTGTGGGATAGTATCGAGAAAAAAAGAATAGAGATTTCAGATGGAGTAATAATAGGAAGAGGTGGTCAAGCTAACATAATCATAAATAATAATGATATTAGTAGTAAGCATTTACAGCTATTTGTTGAAGGAGATGCGGTGCTTGCTGTTGATTTGGGTTCTACTAATGGTACCTTTATTAATGGTAGGAAGATTATGCCTAACCAAATGGAGTCGTTGCAAACGGGCGACAAGATCAGCTTAGGTGGAATGGTGTTGTATTTTAATAAGGAGGTCGTTGATTTAGAAATAGGAGAATCAACCGGTACCACAGAAATAGTAGTCGATCACAAAAAAGAAGGTAAGCGACTACATGTTGGCAGAAAAAGAGATGAGAATAAATTAGATAAAATAGAAAGAGAGGCCACTTTACTGACTAAAAAAAGTCATGAAGTAGAGTTTGATATCGGGAATGAGTTCAGTAATGATTCGAGTAATGAGTCCCGTAGAGAAGAAGCAAGTAGTGTTGATCCGGGCATGATCAGGACTGCCGAGTTTAAGGGAGAGCTAGATAAGATCCAAGCTTCTTTAAATGAAACGATAGTCCGAAAAGAAGCTATTGAGAACGGATTTAGACAATTAGCAAATCTATATGGACAACAAAAGTCACTACAAGAAGAATTTACAAAGTTCTCTGCAAAGGACATTGTCGAAAAGAATATTTTCGAGTCTTATCAGAAAGAATTGAAGAAGATAGATGGAGATTTACAATCCCTTCAAGAACGGCGGGCATTTATATTAGAAAAATTGGATCCGTACGTGAAATTGCAACGCTGTACTACAAAGTTGCATGAAACGAATGAACAAATCAACTTGATAAATTCTAATAAAGAAAAATTAGATAAAATCAGTGCAGAGATCTATAAACTTAAAAAAGAATATCTGGTTGCGAAAAAGAACTACGAGGATGAGCTTAGACTGGAAGCTGATGCCAAAGCTAAGGCAGAGGCCAGAAAAAAGGAAAAGCTGAAGGAAGAGATAGGACGCTTAGAGAAAGAATTGAAAAAAATTGATAAGGGTGATAAATAGGCCCTAAGGCAAAGTGGTCATAATCCCATACTTTAAATAGATAGCTTTTCGATTACCAGCGGCCACAAATTTTTTAAGCTCAGTATTAAATTGGTCACGAATTTTTTCTGCATCTGCATATTTTTTAGAAAAAGTTAAGTAGAAAGGTCGAATATCTCCAACCTCTTTGTTTATATAATTCAGATTCGCAAATTTTCCAGCACTACTCTGTATCAAATACCAACATACTGAAACTTCACAAATAAATAGGTCAATCCGTTTGTTTTTCAATTTTTCCAAATTCATCAATTCTGGCGATTCAACTTTTATGCTTTCAACTAGCGTCAATAATTTATTTTTTACTGCTTCTTTAAAGATTGGTGCGTAGTTATAACCAGATTCTCCAATTCGGTATTCCTTAAGGTCTGCCAACGTATTCCAGTGAATCTTGTCTTCTTTTCGCTTAAAGAAGACATCTTTTACCGTATTGATTTCATCTGAAAATAATAAGTATTGCTCACGTTCAGGATTTTTTGTTAAAGTGACAAAACCTGCGATTTTCCCTTCTTTAAGTAAATGTTCTGCACGCGATAGTGGCATTATATCAAATTTTACGACATAACCAATTTGTGCAAAAACTTGCTCTACAATCTCTATATCTGATCCTACAGTTTTACCTTTATCATCCTGATAACGAAATGTAGGAAAAGGTGCAGTAGCAATTGTGATACTTTTATTGCTTTGTGAAAAACTTAACGGTGAATAAAATGATGAATAAAGTAATAAAAGAAGAGAGATCGTTAAATAGATAAAACCAAACGTCTTAATCATTGTTCTTACTCCGTTCTGTCTAGTTGTAAAGTATAACTAATATAACTAAAATGGACCTCTTTGTAAAAAATAAAAAATAAGTTTATAAATAATCAACTATTTATGTGTTTTTATGGGTGACGATCGAAATTTTTTGGATTATCTTCGGGTTGATGCTTTGTAACTACTCAGCAAGGAGTTGAATTTATGGTTACAGATTTTGATCGCGAAAAGATAGAAATCCATCCGACTGCTATTGTTGATTCTCAGGCACGGTTGCATCCTGGTGTTAAAATTGGGCCATACTGTGTTGTTGGTCCATATGTGGAGATCGGTGAAGGAAGTGAACTTTTAAGGCATGTGGTAATTGAAGGGCATACGTCTATTGGTCGAGGTAATAAGTTTTACCAATTTTGCTCGATCGGTGCCCCACCGCAAGATCTCGGTTACAAGGGAGAACCAACCAGAGTGCAGATCGGAGATAATAATGTTTTTCGTGAATATGTTTC
>JADGBS010000403.1 GCA_015231325.1 Oligoflexia bacterium
TCGAAAGAAAGTAGTGCATGCAAAATTAGCAGTGAAAAAAGATTAAAATTTTTCTACGTTCAATATACTTTCATTGGCATTATTGCTGGCTTTCTCGCTGGTTTACTCGGGAGTAACGGGGCCATTATTATTTTTTCAATGTTGGTTTGTTATACATATTATAACACCAAAGATGCGATAAGAACGGCCACAGTGATTGTTATATTTACCTCTATTGCTGGAGTTATCGGTCACTCTTCTTTTGGTCATTTTCCAAGTTGGTGGGGGGTAGTCTTAGGTATAGGGGCGGTAGTTGGAACTCAAACTGGTGCAATTGCCGTAGAACATATTCAAGATAGTACTATAAGAAAGTGGGTGAGAATTTGTCTTCTTTGTATCGGAATGGTTACTATGTTTCAAGCATTCATAGTGCCTTGATGTAGTACCTTGATGTAGTATTTTGATGAAAATTAAATTATTAGGAACTAGAACAAAAAAACATATGAATAAATTTATTGCAAAATTTTTTAGCGGAATAAATAACTTGGCCTTTGTTATTATTAAGGCCATTACAAATTTATTTAAAAAACTCTTTCGCATTATGGATGCTTTGTTCACCTTTCTTCATGATGTTACTGAATTATTTATAAGAAGAGTAATCAAAAGAATTAGAGAATCAAATAATCCCATTTTAAGAAAAATTCGGTCTGAAAGTTATTTTTATCTGGCCCTCTTTATTGTATTAATTATAATTTTTTTTAATCTAGTTATGCAAATGTTTTATATAGTTGATATTGGAACAAGAGCAACTATAATTCGCTTTGGTGCATTTTCCAGAGAATCACTACCAGGATTACATTTAAAAATTCCATATATTGAGCAAGTATATCATGTTATGTACGGCGATCTTTTACAAGAAAATATCGGTTTTGTAATGGTTCCTAGAACAGAACTTGGACCTAAGACACCTATGGAATTAGCTGCGGAAACATATGCTATAAAACAACATAAGCTCACCAATAGCGGAGGAATTTTCACTGAATTTTCTCGAGGTCCTAAGCTCACAAAAGATTATTTAATTGATAGATTTGGTGGTCCCTTTTTATCAATGAGGCCAAATGTCATTCAAAAAAGAACAGTACCATTACTAGAAAAACAAGAAGAGTTAATGGGGTTTCCAAAAAATGGAAGAGCGGGTCTTCCTCATGATACGCAAATTTTATGTGGTAATTTAAATATCGTTGAAGTTAATTGGGTTGTGCAATTTGAAATTGTGGATGCTAAAAAATATCTTTTTAACAGTACCAACGCAAGAGAAAACCTTCGTAATGCTTCTATGGCCGCCATGAGACAGGTTGTTGGAGACAGTTTGGATTTTGAGGCGATAGCAACTGCTCGAGATCGGATAGAGGCCAAAGTCTTAAACATTACTCAAAAAACATTAGACCAATTGGACATAGGTATCAGGGTAGCGTTTAATTTTATCGTTGAGGCCTTACCTCCAGCACAAGTCAAAGATTCTTACGATGCTGTTAGTATTGCTCGTCAAGAGATGGAATCAAAAATTTTAGAGGCCAGAATTAAATACAATAGCATAATTCCACAAGCAAAAGGTGAGGCCGAAAAAATCATTGCTGAGGCCCATGCATATGCAACTATCATTCGGAATAAGGCCGAAGGAGAGTCCGAACGCTTTCGATTAATTTTTGAAAAGTATAGTAAAGAGAAAGAGGCGACTTGGGATAGAATGTATATAGAGGGAATGCAAAATGTTTTCTCGCATGGAAAGATCACGTTATTGGATCCAGACGTTAAAGGCATTTTACCCATACTCTATAATAAAGAATTAACTCAAGGAGGTTCAACTGTAAGCGGAGCATTTCCTGGTGTTGGCACTATAGAAGAGATAGTATCTTTAACCAATCACGGACCTCTTCAAGTGCATGCACAAAGAAATGTTCAGCCACAAGTGCAAACGCCTCCAAATAATACTAGAACAACAACGGCAACAGCGCCAACAACGCCAACAACGACAACAACTCATACCACAGCACCAACCTCACGGACGGTTGCAGGTGGAACTGTCGCTACAGGCGTTGGTGCTGTACCACTAGTACCTTGATTAATTTGGTTGAAAAATGAAAAGATCACATTGGAATACATGCTTTTTCTTAATCTTGTTGTTTCTGATCGCCCTTTTGAGGTCAGGAACTTTTATTGTTTACGAGGGAGAACAAGTCGTTCTCACTATGTTTGGAAAGTTGTTTTCTAGACCATATACGGAACCTGGTATTTATTTTCGAGCTCCATTAATGCAAAAAACTCGCTATTTTGAAAAAAGAACTATGACTCTTATGATTTACGAAAAGGATGTTCCAACAAAAGATAGATACTTGATTAACGTTACCGCTGCTCTTCATTGGAGGATTAGTGATGTTGTAAAATTTATATCTGAAATTGATAATAATGACAACAATGAGAGAGCAGAATTACTGCTTTCCAATATTGCATCCTCGACTATTCGTTTTGTAATAGCAGAACATAAATTGATTGAGATAATTAGAAGTACCAATTATCTTAAGAATAAACTCGATCATTATGATATAACAACGGATGAAGATTTATCTCCAGAAGATTTAGAGATAAGAATGACTGGTAGTAATCAAATGATTACGACGCCCATTTATTTTGGAAGACCATTTTTAGTAAAAAAAATGTCTGACGAAATTGGTTTTCGTGCTAATGAATTTGGAATGGATATTATTAATATTT
>JADGBS010000404.1 GCA_015231325.1 Oligoflexia bacterium
TGTCCACCACACGGGAAGACGGATATTATATGTATCCTATCTATCTTGGAAAAGTGCAAACGTCCTCACAGATTGAGCAAATTATTCAAAATTTCGACCAAAAACAGTTACCCATCAACAAAGGGATGATGGTAGCATTATTCGAAAGACTACCAGAAGATCCTGTCGCAGAAATAACCTTTTTAAATAATCTATCTACGGATAGGCTCAGGTTGTTTGAGTACGAACTCTACTCTCTTAACTCAGAAAATGGAAAATGTGATTTATCTCCCTATTACTTTCCCTCTGACATTCAACAGAAGGGAATGACGCCTCTCCTTCTGAACATACTAACTAGGTTAGAAGCGCCTAGTGCTTGCCTGGCGGAATTCGCCAGGAAAACAATATAACAATTAAATATTGCTATCATTATTGCTATCGTTTAATATTCAATACCTCCTGCAGCATCTGATCAGCAGTAGTAATTGTCTTAGTATTCGCAGTAAAATTCCTCTGTGATTTCATCAAATTCACAAACTCATGAGCAATATCTACTGTCGATTCTTCCAATGATTTTGCCAGAACATCCCCTCGTCCCTGTTCTCCTGGCTTACCGACGGCGGCCTGACCAGAACGACGTGTCTCTTTATATAAATTTTTTCCAAGTTTAAAAAGCCCTTCATTACTTTCAAACTTAGCAATAGCAACCTGTGCTAAATCACGCACTTCTCCGTTGTTATAAACTGCGGACAACACCCCGGTGTCATTAAATGAAAGACTCGCTAAGGTTGCAGCACTCGCACCATCTTGGGTGTGTCTAGAGACAGCTGATGGTGAGCCATATTGTGTCGTAGAATCCAGTCCTGTGCCTCCTTCTGCAATAGAATTTCCGAAATTAAAGTCAATTTTCTGATCGCCCCCAGCACCTTTGTTGAAATTAAAGGAATTCATTTTTGATTCCTCTTTTTGCAACAATCCTTTATCGCTGAACAGCAAGGTTCCATTGGCCATTTCTATTTCGGCCTTATCTTTGCCAGCAGATGCTGCATCTTCTGATTTGGCCATCACATGGTATTCCCACTTGTTTTCATCTGTTTTGTTAAAATACATAGTCACCAGCCGCGCAGTCCCCACATTATCGTAAATAACCATTCCAGTATTGTAGTTGGAAGTTTTCATAGCATTGTCTTTATCAAATTTTTGAATATCTGCTCGAGAATCGATATTCATCAGAACATTCACCAAACCAGTTGCTTTAGCTGGAATAGTAGTACCACCCAACTTTATCGGATTAATACGACTGGTAATTTTTCCATTATCATCAGCAATAAAGCCATAAACGGGATAGCCATCACCAGTAACTAAAAGTCCATCTTTGTCAAAATTAAAACTTCCATCGCGGGTAAATCCTCTGCCAAAGGAGGCATCGACCATAAAAAATCCATTGCCACTAATACTAAGATCAGTAACATTCATAGTTCTTACTACACTACCCTGAGTAAAAACGGGCTTGGTGTGTGCTAATTTTGTACCAGCACCAATTTGATCACCACCATCTATTCCATTTAACGAACTGGCAAAAACATCCTGAAATTCCGGTCGAGAACTTTTGAATCCATTGGTTCCAGCATTGGCAATATTATCAGCAATTACCGCCATCCCACCACCAATAGAATTTAATCCGGTCACTCCAACATTAAATGATGAAAGAATACTCATGCCAGTTTCTCCTTAAAAAGTAGGATATGTATTAACAGGGTATGCATTAACGGGATAAGTATCAGCGGCCCTGTTGTTTATGCTATTAAGACTCTTATCAAAATTTTGATTAATACCTTCATCTAAATTTTTACCAAAATTCTTATTAATATTTTTATCGATATTACTTAAATTTCTATCAACATTTCTATTTATATCTTTGTTTTGCTCATCAATCTCAAAGCTTCCAATATCTCGTAAATCAATTCGCTTGCCGTTAACAACAAGTATTGTATTCTCCCCATCAAATTCAACACCTTTCACTATACCCACAATTTTGGTCTCTGCAGAGATTGATTCACCGGTATCTTTATATGCTAAAACTTGAAAAGAATACATCCCCTTGGCCGCATAAGACCCATCAAGATTTTTTCCGTTCCATTGCAAAGTATGATTTCCTGCAGGCAATCCACCTGGATTTATTTGTGCTATCATATTTCTCTTAGCATCAAATACTCTGACCACAACCTTTGCAGCATCATCCGGAATAAAAAAGTTTAATTTACTAATATCTCCTTCTGCGTCTAAATTAATAGTTTCACCACTGGTACTCACTCTCTTTCCTAAAAGATTGGCAGCGTAAGACTTTTGCTCTAATATTTTATTACTGCTTTGTTTTTCCATCAATGTTTTCATTTCAGCTAATTGTTCCAATTGCGAAAACTGTGCTAAATCGGCCGTTAATTTTTTGTCATCAAAAGGATTGGTTGGATCCTGATTTTGTAATTGATAGGTGAGCAGGTTCAAAAACTCATTTTTGCCCATCTCTTTTTCCTTTTTTCTGAAAAGAGATTTTTGACCAGGTTTTATCCCATTTATTTTGTCCAAGATATTTCTATCTATTTTGTTCCCATCATTCATATCATTAGCGATACTTCCGCTAGCGATGTCGCCTCTTCCTTCCTGATCATGTTTTCTGATATTTGAATATCTATCAGCACCCATAGCACCCATAACTTCATTTGGAATTCCCATTAGTGGTGGACG
>JADGBS010000405.1 GCA_015231325.1 Oligoflexia bacterium
AGAGCTTTAGAACTTTATTAATAGAGAAAATGCCGGATTTCGCTGCTTCCGCAGCGATTCTCGCCGAAGGGCATCCTTTTTCCTCTCTGCCCTAAAGGACAGAGTATCCAAAGGATTTTTTGATGAATTCTAGCATTGTTCTCCCTCCAAGCGCCATTATTCCCTGGGCAGAGCTTAAAATTGGAGAAAATCAGGTCCCCTTTTCTACAATTTATGAAGATATTTACTATTCTCAAGATGGAGGCATAGATGAAAGTATGCATGTTTTTTTGCACGGCAATAACTTACCTGAACGCTGGAAACAAAACGCAGATTTTGTCATCGGTGAGAGTGGCCTTGGTAGTGCTCTAAATTTGCTGGTTACTTGGAGCAGCTGGAAAAAATTTTTAAACACATGTACTTGCCCAGTTAATCATAACCTACACTACATATCCTTTGAGAAACATCCAATTACTCTGCACACATTACAACAGATTTACGACAAAGGAAAAAGATATGAAGATAGTATAAAAATACTAGATATCTATCCCCAGCTACTTCCAGATGAATATCCATCTTACAAAAAATTAATTGTTCCAAAAGAAAGACTCACCATCAGTATTTTTTGGGGGGAGATGCTACAATCCTTACAGTGGATCTTGAGTACTGGCAACAACTCTGTTGCACCATCAATCGTTCCAACAATCGACGCCTGGTTCCTTGATGGCCATGCTCCTGCTCGCAATCCCGATCTATGGAGCAGCGAATTATTTTCTTTGATCAAAAAAATTACATCTCATAACGGAACACTCGCAACATATAGTGTTGCCGGAAAAGTAAAAAATAATCTCAAAGAAGCAGGATTTGATATAAGTAAAAAAACAGGATACGGTCGTAAAAGGGAGATGCTAGTCGGAATATGCCCAAAATGTGGCACCTAAGTGGTTGGTCCCCGCTGGAACACTTTATACCATTTCACTCATCATGTAATAATAAGTTCCGCAATTCGTTAACGAATGTCGGCCGGTATCTCAGCATCATGCTAGGATCATCCAAAAGTTTGGCATTAAATTCATTCATTAACATCTTTTCTTGACCAATTTTCTGCATCGATTTGATATGATATTCTTCCGCAAAAATAACCAAAAATACCTCCTGCGAAAGCTTATCCCCTGTTCTTCCGCGGGGAAAACCACTGCCATCAGCACGCTCATGAGCATCAACAATATAATCACGCACCTTCGGCGAAATAGGAAGTCTACGATCTAGAGCAACTTTCAAACTATCTGCCGGATGCTTTTGATAAAGCTGCAACTCTTCAGGAGTAAGAGCAGACACCTTCCCACTACGTAATTTTTTAGTTAAACTGGGCGGAAGATAAATCATTCCCACATCCCCCAACATAGTTGCAAGCATAACATCTGTAACTTTTGTACTATCCATGCCCATCTTTAAAGCAAACAAACCTGCATAAGCAGTGATTGCTGGAACATGGTGTAGGATCATTCCCTCAATCGTCTTTTGATTTATTACCTGCCATAGGTCGTCCACTGCTACCAGCGAATTGATTAGTGAATTAGAGATCTCTTTGCAATTATCGAACAACGCTTTTCCTTCTTGTAGCGAGTTATAACGACTGTAATCAGTAAGCAAAAATACAAATTCTGCATAGTTCCAACATAGGTTTAAATACTGGAAGCGACAACGCTTTTCTAGCGAAGCTGTGGATTGAAATCGCTCACTTTTAATATAATTGTTGAATTTATTTATGTCCTGTCGCTTAATAAAGAAATCACCATACTTCTTCATTTTGGCCATTTTTTCATCGGAAAGCACTAGCGTCTCATGCCCACAAATCAGATATTTACTACGTTGAGGGGCATAATAGTAAATATCAAAGGGAAGAATTCTTTCCTGCTCAAAATCTGCTAATTTTACTGGAATAAACATTTCGCGGATAATATTAGAGCAAACATATTCTAACTTGCTACTATTATAGATCTCATTTTCCAGAAAAACGATATTCGCACCACTCTTCTGAATAAAAGAAGCTTCCTCTTTCGGCATTTTTTGGGCCACAACACAGCCCAAAAAAGATTTCGGGTAAACCTGTTTTGCTACTTGTACCTTCTGGGTAACCGACTCATGGGTCGGTGTGTTAAGTGCAGAAACTAAAATTAACAACGGTTCTACTGTCGGTCCCGATGCACCTCCCTCCTCATTACCAGCAGTCTGTTGATCAAAAAAATCATCCTCATTTTTCCAAACTTCTAACGAGTAATTGAAGTGTTGGCAAAGCATACGGATAGAATCAACTATCCCTTTGTCATCAGAAATCAAGGCAAAATCCAATGAGTCTCCCATGTGATATTTCCCTCCACCCAAAGATTTGATTTTAATCTATTAACATTGTAATCTTGCTTCGCACTCGCGACTACCACCATTATAATAATAGCATAGGCCAAACTTAATCGCTTATCCAAACTTAATCGCCCCCTTAAGAGAAATGATGAGAAAAAAAATTCCTCCATATCCATACCCATGTCCATGTCCAGATCCACTTATGAACCGCAATACTCCTTTCCTTACCTATAATCATTTTCTACAACAACTCTTTGGTCAACGGGTTTATAAAGTCTCTATCGACGCAGGATTAAGTTGCCCTAACCGTGATGGCACATTAAGTTTTGACGGTTGTGCCTTCTGTGATCCATACGGTCCATCATCACGA
>JADGBS010000406.1:0-1374 GCA_015231325.1 Oligoflexia bacterium
CTCTTTACTCAAACCCTTTGGCAGCTAGCTCTTTCCATCCCCACTGGTCGTGTCACCACCTACGCCACCCTGGCCGTTGCCGCTGGGGGCCATCCGATGATGGCTCAAATGGTTACCCATATTTTAGGTAAATATCCCCACCCAGAAGAAATCCCCTGGCATCGTATTGTTTACGCCAATGGCCGTGTCTGGTTTGACCCCGAGCGCCAAAAAGAACGTCTCGCGCAGTATCAAAAAGAGGGGATCGAGCTTGATAAGGATTACAAAATAAAAGATTTCGAAAAAATAATTTATACTTTCCCAGATTTTACCTAAACCTTACCCAATCTTAACACCGCTCCTTTATTGTTAACTCAGTGTCTGTTGAAACCATCTTTAATCAGCTAAATCACCGTGATCCCGATTATCTGCGTCCCATCATTCCTGCCCAAATTGACTCGGCCTTTGTGGAAGAAGTCTATGGAGTTCTGGAGAGTCGTGGTGCTGATTTCACCAGAACTACTAAGAAGGTAAAAAAATCGTTATTTGATCCGAATCACCGTCAATTTCGCAATCTCCACGAACAGCGCGGCTTTGCTATTGGTGAGATCTTTGGGCTTGATAATGGCCGGAAGATATTAAGGGATATTCCTGATATCGTTCCACGGGGTGCCAGAATTAAAGATAACCACACCAATCAGCCGATAGAGGGTCGCAGGGTAGGGGTTTACGCCACGTCCTTGTTCTTTTAACCGGCATCGCCATTAATCCCAGCCAAGATGAGTGGTTTGCTCGAGAATTGAATACCCGGGCTGTAACTCAGCGTTATCACCTCATGCAAATCAGCACCCAAGTCTTGTTTGAACCTCATGTCGATAAACACTTCTTAAATGACACTCTCTATGCTCATATTCCCCGCGGCAGCCTTATTCCCTTTTGGCAATATTTAGAGACCGGAGAAGTGCCAGAAAGTAATAGTTGATAGTTTTCAACTATATCACTTAATCGCATTTAATAAATCGATAGCATTGTTTATATCTTTCAGTTCCATCCCTCGGCCGTAACGTCTTTCAACGAAACGTTTGTACGCTGGATCTGGGTGTTGATTGAGAGCATCTTGATGAAGAGTCGTATTTCTCACTCTCCTCTCTATTTTTAAAATAACATCCCTGTCTTCTTTTTTAAGTCTCAAAAAATCAGCTAATTTAATATCCAATATCGCTGCTGCATTTCCTTCGTCGGTTATGGGATTATTTAACCCTTCTCGTGCTGACGCAGTTCGAGCTCCATCTAATTCCTTTTGTAGTCTTCGAACTTCATCTTCCAATTTTACTTTTTCTTGAGCCAGGGCGGCGTTTTCAAGACTCAATCTTTCATTTTCAGCTTTTAATCGAT
>JADGBS010000406.1:1452-2708 GCA_015231325.1 Oligoflexia bacterium
GTTTTGATATGCTGGATTGTTATTCCCGGCTCTGTGCAAAAGTTCCTGTTTGTAAGATTCAAGTCCTTGAAATAATACATCGTTTTCAATTCCTAATGCATTACCGCAGGCCACATATAGTCTTGAAGCATCTAACACGTTCATTAAGATCACTCTTTTTGTATCTACGTGTCCGGATCCGTCAGTTTCGGGATATTCCACCAAAATCCTACCCCTTCCTGCGTGTCGTGCCATCATCACCCCCTCCATCATCCCAACCGGATCAAACTGTTCGACCTCAGCCCGTATATCTTCATTTCTGGTTATTTCATCTGATAAATAAAATTCAATTTTTACTCCACCTGGAGTGTTTACCGCCACCTCGGTAAAGCCTCTGTTCCCGGTTATTTTTTGCTCAGGAACAACATACAGATCATAGCGTGCTGTTTCAGGGGCTGAGGCGATCGCTTCCATGTCCGTTATTGCCATATTTCTAATGTCAGTAATTTTTTGTTGCTGCTGTCTTTTGTTCAATGCTTCACTTCTTTGTTGTTCTTTACCACTATTTGCGCTCATAAAGAACTTATACCATAAAAAAAATAAAATTTGAAGCTTAGCCATACGACTCTTGACCTTTGGTTTTTCTTCGGGTAAAGTCAAGTTATGAAACCTAATAAATCCCCAACAAAAGAGTTATCTGGTGCCAATATGGATATTGATCTTGCTTCTCAAAAAGATATTAGCTGGTCACAAGATCAGTGTCCATTAAATAAAATTGAAAACACTACCACCCATAAGTGTGCCGTAAAAAATACCTCTATTTGTGATTACTTTTCTGGTATAAAACCATTAGATACCGTACTTTGTTCTTATCCTCACAAACATTAAATTATTGTTATGAATTCTCTCAACACAGACAAATTAAAAATTCTTCACCAAAAAATTTTAGAATTTAATACTGTTAGGGGTTGGGATCCCCTCGATCAAAACATCGCCAAATCTATTGTAATCGAGGCTGCCGAGTTGCTCGAACATTTTCAATGGGACAATGACCCTTCTCTTCCACCCAAAGAAAGAGATTTAGAAGATGTTGGCGACGAAATTGCCGACATTCTTTGGTATATCTTTCTTTTATGCAATAAACTTAATATTAATCTTGCTGATGCTGTCGAACATAAATACCTTCATAATGTTGAAAAATATCCTGCCGAATTGTTTAGAGACAAGCATAGCAATCACTATTACTCTCAGAAGAAAAAATATCGTTTAGAAAAAAA
>JADGBS010000407.1 GCA_015231325.1 Oligoflexia bacterium
ATAGTAAAGAAGATTGAGTAGATTATGCATCATACGTTTTACCCACCTGAACCTGCCTTACCAGAGACACTAGCAATTACACCGAGATATCACGCATTTGGATTTTCTTCTTTGAATCAGCCCATGGGGCATTTCACCATAGGCAGTGGAAGCGGCAAAAGCATACTTTTAATGAGCGGTCTTCATGGAGATGAATACGAAGGGGTAATTCTTTTAAATTATGTGCTACGAGAAATATTGCGACACACACAACCAATAGAACAAGTAAATAAAACAGATTTATTAAATCTATTATCAGAGTGGACAATATTTTTTCTGCCAATAGCAAATCCGGATGCATTTATCCTGAACCAGCGCTGGAATGTGAACCTTGTCGATCTTAATCGAAATTTCCCCGCAAGTGATTGGCAGCCAGTTCCTCTGAACCCTCGATATCCTCCTGGAAAAGCCCCTGCCAGCGAAAAAGAAACGCAAAATATTATAGAACTGATCAGCAATATAAAGCCTCTGATGGTTATTGATTTTCACTCGTACAAGGAAAGCGTATTGCTCCCTACTTTTGTACCAAACATGAAAGATATAATTACAGTAGAGCGATACATTCAAGAATGGTCTGAGCAAATAGGTATCCCCGTGGGAGATGAGGTAATGGGGTATGCAACTCCTGGAGCAAAACAAACCTGGTGCGTAGAGCAAGGTTATCCAGAAGTTACTTTAGAAATAAAACGAGGTCTAGGTAGTAACGAAATCCGAACTAAATATTTGCACCCAACGATAAAATTTATTTTTAATTTTATCAATCTGTATTCTAAGCAAGATTCTGAGCAAGATTCTGAGCAAGATTCTAAGCAAGATTCTAAGCAAGATTCTGAGCAAGATTCCGAACGACCGCAATATTTAAGTGCGAATAGAATCCATGATCAAGCAAAGACCAGTACAACACCAACCTATCTACCATAAAAATTTTTTTATGTATGAAAAATTTGGTCGTTTTCTCCTAATACCCAAAAATGCCAATATTCTTTTAGTAAAACACAAAATTGTTTGTACCTTAAAAGATAATTAACAAGCGGATAAATATTATCATGTACCGTATATTTAGTATATTGGAATCAGCATTAACATCGGCATCGATATCGATATTATGGTTACTGGTATCAATATTAATAATTATTAATATTGATACCAGTAATGCTATGGCAAACACTGTAAACATTGTGGAAATCGTCCCACACAGATCACCTGATTATGGTGTTAACCAGGAACTCAACCAAATAAACTTGGGAGTAGAAGTAGCTTATGAAGATTTTACCAATCAGTATGGTCAGCAATGCAAATGTCGACTTAATAAAATTATAGACCATGGTACTGAGGACGAACTGTACAGGACCATAAAAAAAATAGCAGTAAACATGACTACGGATGATAATAGCTATAAAAAAAGAGTTATCGTTGGAATATCCAGAACTAACTTTGCAAGATTGGCCGCAAATGCCGCATCAAGAACTTCATTGCTAGGCATCTCCATGGGAGCGGCCACTACTAAGCTTAGGGAAATCAATCCCAATTTTGTTTCGATTGTCTCCCCATGGGAAAAACAGTGGGAAACCATCGTTCAGGCAATGAAAGAATCGAATTGTCTCAAAGAGAACACCATTGGCATATTCGACAAAGAGAATATCTTATCAAATAATTTCCAAGAAGCATACATGAAATCCTTTAAAAATCCTAACAAGTACTGGATCAATATAGCGACAGATGCCCGGTTTTCTGAATTGATCACAAACAAATCGTGCATTTTTTTTGGGACTTACTTCTCGTTAGCAAAACACTATCTTCAACTATTGGCATCAAAACATTGGAAGGGAACAGTTTTTGGTACAGGGGATTGGAACTATTTTTCTAAAGAAGTCAAAAATACCCTAAGAGAGTTTCCTTCCGAAAAAATAAAAGGGGTAATCGCCCCTACCGGATGGAAATCGAATAACAGTGAAAAGATAAAGGCATTTGTGAAAAAATTAAACATTAAACGTAAAATCGAAATTAGTCCGGCCGCCGTTTACGCATACGATGCTACCATAATTGGAATGGCCACTTCCTGTAATTTAATTGATTCCAGGCACTATAATTACTCTTTACTAAAAAAATTACCGCTACTCAGAGAATATTATGGCATTGCAAGCAGCGGTAATTATCTCAGTGCCATGTATTTAGTAGATTTCAAAAAAGAATGAGAATATTACGCATGCGCAATAATCACAATCTCCATAATCAAACTTTTGCCAAAATCATGGCCGGGCTAAATAGAAAAATTGTCTTTTATAGTATGCTGCTTGGTGTAATCATTTTAATTTTATTCGGACTAATATTGCTGGATCAAAACCACAAATTGATATGTGAATTGGCCATAGAAAAGATCGAAAATATTTCTAGTCCACTATCTAGAGAAATTACGTTGGGGGAGGATGCCCTGGCATTAAATATTTTTTCCAAAGTAAAATTCAATTTTCTTCTAACCTGGGATCGATGTTATCAACATATTTTTTAGGAAAATTTTTCACCGGAATAAAAAAGTTGTTGCGTTTTAGAAGTAGAAAAATATTTTCTGTTTGTTCAAAATGAGCTAGCTTATAACCTTCTACCTCCGCAATACCAAGAGGCGTTTGACATGTCTGATTATGAAATACCGACCATAGCTTTTA
>JADGBS010000408.1 GCA_015231325.1 Oligoflexia bacterium
TTCCAGTTTAGAGTGTCGCATAGATTCTATCGCACAAACTTGGGGAGTGATTTCCGGCATGGCGGATCGTACCCGAGTGGAACTGGCGATGGAATCGGTTGAAGAGTATTTGATAAAAACCGCTGATAAATTGCGTGATGTTTCAACTTTCGAACGTGTTTCAAATTTGGCATGGACTCAAGCGCAAGTGACTTTACATTATCTGGGAATAGAACAAAATGAAGCAAATTTATTTCAAGAACTGGCCAATAGATTTCTCTATCTTGATTCGTCACTTCGTCCTTCTAGTGAGATACTTAAACGTAATAACCGCGATGTTACTGCCCTGTGGACTTATGGGATATCTGGAGATCATCCCATCGTTTTGGTACATATTGATAATATTGATGAATTGTCTATTATACGACAACTATTGAGAGCTCATGAATACTGGAGTACTAAACGTTTAGTTGTTGATTTGGTTATCATTAATGAAAAACCTATTTCTTATTCTGAAGAGCTCCATGAATCATTAGAGGCGATGGTTAGGGGAAGTACAATTACCGCTGGAGTACATGCAGATCAGGCAAAAGGTAAAGTGTTTGTTTTTCGCATAGAAACCCTATCAGAGCAAGACAGAGATCTTTTGCAAACCGCAGCACGTGCAAACTTGCTTGCACGACAAGGAAGTTTGGCAGAACAAGTTAGAATATCGATGCCGATAAAGAGAGATTTTGGGAAGCGTTCTTTTATAAATATGCGCCCGTTATTACGACCAATATTACCGATACAGAAAAAATATTTTAGTGCGGCCAGTGCTCTTCCTAAGCTTATTCCTTTTCAGCTATCGGTTCCTATACTTGATTTCTTTAATGGTCTTGGTGGTTTTGCAGATCGAGGCAGGGAGTATGTTATTCACTTAAAAATGGAACAGCGTACTCCTGCTCCTTGGATCAATATTGTTGCAAATCCTGAATTTGGTTTTCAAGTTTCTGAAAGTGGCGCAGGATACACTTGGTGCTTGAATAGTCGTGAAAATCAAATCACTCCTTGGTCCAATGATCCAGTTTGCGATCCTAGTGGAGAATGTTTCTATATTTTCGATAATGATAGCAAAAATCTTTGGTGTCCTACTGCTTCACCTATTCGAATTAATGATGCAGAATATCTAATTCATCATGGACAAGGATATAGTCGATTTGAACTAATTAATCAAGGAATCTACAGTGACCTTACCCAATTTGTGCATTGGAATGAGACAGTAAAAATTTCAAAATTGGTATTGAAAAATTTATCAAAAAAGACAAAAAATATTACTTTAACCGGATATGTGGAATGGGTTTTGGGATTTTCTCGAGCAATGACATCGCCATATGTTATTACTGAAACAGATTATCAATCCAGGATAGTTTTTGCTCGAAATCCATGGAATACAGATTTCGGAAAACGTGTTGCCTTTGCAACATTTATAGGTGAAAGCAACATACTTACATGCGATCGTACCGATTTTCTAGGCCGTAATGGAGATACTGACCGACCAGCGGCCATCTTTGAAGACAATAACAATAGTAGTAATAATGACCGTGAATTGCTTTCAACAAAGATGGGGATGGGATTGGATCCTTGCGCGGCCATTCAAAAAAGAATCATGCTTAAACCTGGCGAGACAGTAACCGTTGTATTTCTTTTGGGACAAGTTGAAAATGAGAATAGGGACAAGGTTCATAGAATAATAGAAGCGTTATCGGATGTTTCACAAGTGCATGAAGCATTGCAAGTAGTTATTACTGAGTGGGATAATATTTTAACTAAGATCCAGGTTGAGACCCCTGATCTAGCTATGGATATTATGCTTAATCGTTGGCTCCTTTACCAAACTACGGTTTGTCGTCTCTGGGCGCGCTGCGCATTTTATCAAGCGGGGGGTGCCTTCGGTTTTAGAGATCAATTACAAGATTCACTGGCCCTAATTTGGACAAAACCGGAGATAACTAAAGCACAGATTATTCGCGCTGCTTCACGACAGTTTATTGAGGGAGATGTGCAACACTGGTGGCATATTCCTTCTGGAAAAGGCGTTCGTACTCGTTTTTCTGATGATCTTTTATGGTTGCCGTTTGTTGTTTCGTGTTACTTGAAAATTTCAGAAGATCAAGAGCTTTTAGACGTGCAAGTTCCGTTTTTAGAGGGTCAAGCTTTAAAAGCTGATCAGGAAGATGCTTATTACATACCTAGCGTTAGTCAGGAGATAGGTTCAATTTATGAACATTGTGCACGGGCCATTGACCGGAGCTTAAGCGTTGGTGCGCATGGACTTCCATTAATGGGGTCTGGAGATTGGAATGATGGTATGAATCATGTTGGTGTTAAGGGAAAAGGTGAAAGCGTATGGTTGGCGTGGTTTCTTTGTGCAAATTTAACTGCATTTTCTAAAATTGCACTGACCCGAGAACATCAACAGGAGCGTGCTCAGAAATGGAGTCAACACGCTATCAATTTGAAAGTCGCTATTGAAAAAGAAGCATGGGATGGGGCCTGGTATCGACGTGCATACTTTGATGATGGAACAGCTCTTGGTAATTCTTCCAGTTTAGAGTGTCGCATAGATTCTATCGCACAAACTTGGGGAGTGATTTCCGGCATGGCGGATCGTACCCGAGTGGAACTGGCGATGGAATCGGTTGAAGAGTATTTGATAAAAACCGCTGAT
>JADGBS010000409.1:0-2082 GCA_015231325.1 Oligoflexia bacterium
ACAAACACCGTGGCCATTTTTGCATGTCAAAAACTCTATTTCTACATTGAAATTGAGAGCGACTTAATGTTTTGATGTATCAGAGATTTCCAGAAATTCTAAAAATTTATCCCTCTTAGGAGCGATCTGCTTTTAGAGTAAATGGAATTTTCAAAAGTGGTAGTCAAAAGAGATCAGATCAAGACCGTAGGTGGTTTGTTTGTAACCATGGTCTGTGGTTAAATCTTTTTTATACCAGGCAGACGGAGAATACGAAATATTTTCCGAAAGAAAAAAACGATATCCTCCCACCACCGCTAGAGATAAAATTCCTTCAATGTTTTTAATTTTTGTATAATCAAATAGAATCTCCCCGAAAAAATGATCATCATTTTGCGAATTCAAATAGGCATGAAACTCGGGACCCAGCTTAAGACTGATATGGCCTTGATTATCTTTATTCAAGTTATAGATTGTCCATCCCGCACTTAAACCACCCAGGAGGCCAAAATATCGATTAAAAAGACGATGGTATTGTGTTGCCAGTGAAAATTGAGTTAGCTTATGATCCGTGTTATCTTTTAAAAAAAATATATCTGCTCGTGAAGAGGATAGAGTAAATATATTTTTCTTAATCTCTTTAATCATTGATGGATTTTTCGCGCCCTCCTCACCACATACAATTGAGGATGTAATTACTGATGCAATGGATGCGACTAAAAACATTTTTTTTAAAAGTCTTTTTTTCATAGCGAGACACTCCTGTTTTAATTAGTCATTACTAGTAGATTTATTTTTGCTACAGAATTCGTTACGTTCTAGATCACTCATTAATAAGTTAGTCATTTTTTTGCTCTTGTACTCACATACATGTTTATTACTCAACAACGGGACTCTACCGGGGATACTCAGAAAACATCCCATTTTAAAGACACCTGAACCATTTACTTTTGGAAATTATTTAATGAAATCTGTTTTTCCATTTATTGATTTAGAAGATCTCTTGTTGTTTAGGGTGAGTGTTAGCGATTATATCTTTATATGATCAATAATATTTAAATCCTTGTTAAACTTTTCTGATTTCTCTGGTTTTAAGCTTATTAACTTGTTGAAAAAAAATCTGGCCTCGTTCACTAAAGCTTGTAGTAATTCACAACGATCAACAGAGGTAATATTAGTCCCGTTCAAGTGGATTATCACTCTATTGTTAAGCGTTGGTACAAATTTAAGATCTGACGGTTGGTCGGGAAAACCAATTACAGTTTCCTCCTTTAAATTATTTTTTGATAATCCGTCTATTATGAAACCCCACATAAGAACTACATAGTCCCAATGTTGAAAAGTCAAGACGGTTTTATCGTTCACAATTAAAGTAATAGCTCCATCGATATGAGCGTCGTCATCAGGCAAAGGATCAAGGTATTCATTGGCCTTAATAAATTTATCGTTAATCTTGAAAAATGTCTCTACTATTACCATGTATACCTATTCTTGCCGCGAAATCAACCACTCTCTCGCCAACTACCAGTGATTCCCTAATATCTTTATCATTTGTCTATTTTTATCAATTGATACGCTCTTCCAATGTTTTTACAATCGTCAACTGATTTTGATAAACATCTTTTTTGTTAGAACTTAATTCAATCAGCTTTGAAAAAAATGTTTTTGCTGCCACTGTTATAGCTTTTAACAATTCTTTTCGATCTACGGAGGTAAGTTTTTTATCGTCGAGATGTATTAGTACTCTGTCCCCTAAAACAGGAATAAATTTTATCTCTGATGGTTGATCAGGGAACCCCACTTTGGTTTCCTTCTGTAATAGTGTATCAGATATTTCAGAGATAATGAATCTCCAAAAAACTATAACGTAATCCCAGTGTTGCAGAGTAATGATAGGCGTGCCATTAATAATTAAAATAATTGCACCATCTAAATGATTATCATCCTCAGGAAGCACCCCGTTATAATCACATGCATTTACAAATTCATTATTAAATTTAAAATATGACTCAATGGTAATCACTTATTATCTCCATCACTATTTTGAGTAGAATTGAACAATTTTTCCGTCAACTATGGACATAACATGCTCAATGCCATCAA
>JADGBS010000409.1:2157-2638 GCA_015231325.1 Oligoflexia bacterium
TATTCGACCTTGAATTTGCTCTACAGTAATCGCTCTGTTAAAGAAAGATTGGTTGTTTTTTATAGTCCCATTCCAAAAATCAGGATGATGTCGTTCTAATATGTGTGTAAGGTCTTGCTTCGCAAGCATAATAGTATTTTCACCCACTTGATATATTTTTGAAGAGTAGTCCCTTAAAGCATTAACGACAGTGCTGGGCTCAGCCTTTCTTATCCCTTTTTGCGCTATTCTTTCTAATAGGTCGACGAGAGCACCAGGAATTGGGGCTGCCCCAATTTGGTTACCGACAAGCTCTTTGAATTCGGTGAATAAAATAGAAAATTCCTCTTTTGCCTTTATACCTATTCTTGCAGCAGACTCAACCACTCTCTCCCCAACTACCAGTGATTCCCCAAAAACCGCGCCTCCAATTTCTGCCCCCTTCCGTATCATCCCTTCCCCGATTTTTCCCATTGCTCTCAAACCGGCCTTTGTCGCCATT
>JADGBS010000040.1:0-21719 GCA_015231325.1 Oligoflexia bacterium
GTCCCAGACAAAAGTAATTATTAAAAAATTTCTCAAGTGGATAGGATTTGTCGCCGTTATAACTATTGTTTTGGGGGCACTGGTAACTCTAATAGTTTTTTACTACCCTCAGATCATTGGATATACTCCTATCTCTTCTCGAATAGTAAAAACTATCACCCCTGAGGGATATAATACTAAGTGGGAAAAAATTGCTTTAAACGTATCTGCATCTTCTTTTTTTGAAAAAAATGCCACCATAGATTTCAGTCACTTTTGTTTTTTTGACCAAAAAAATGTTTTTGAACTTTGCTTTGAAAAGATACACATTCCTATCTCCATAAACTTTTATTCTACTCAAATCGATTCCCTCGCCATAGGTGAGGCCCAGGCATTGGGTGGAAAACTTTTTTATAGAGCAGAATCAGGAATAGGAATAGGAAAAATAGGAGATGCAAAAATAGAAAAACAAGCAGCACTTCCAATTTCACAAACTTTACAAGAAATTGAATCTTTTTTAGGCAAAGTGACGATTAACTCTATAAAAGTAATCTTTGATAAGTTTGAAATCGTCTCTTCGGAAGGGAGCTACAAAGGACAATTGGCAATCAATCTGCAAAAACCTCAAGGCCAAACACTCCGGGTAAAGATCAAAGGGATTCGTTGGTCAGGGCCAATGTTAAGTGGAAACAAGAATGCATTAAATCTGACTCTACAAAGTACTTCCCCTGAAGGAAAGTTTTTTCCCTTGCTGGTGGTACTTGAGGCAGCAATGTCTATAAAAGAGCAAAAGTTGCAAGCGCAAGCTAAAGTGAGCATAGATCAAAGCACTCTAAGAGGAAGTCTGAAAATAGAGAATAATAATCTTACTTTGCGGGAATGCGAGCTATCTTATAACTATTATGACTTAAAAGAACTTATCAGCTCTGATGGGGAAATCAAATTGGATTGTAAAATGAGGGCCAAATCTCCTTCTTCCCTTATCCCTATTATCGATGGAGAGTTTTCGTTGGAGACGAGATTAAGGTCAACTCCTACCCTCCTTGATGGTAGTTTGAAAGTACGAGTTTTTCCTTTCAGTAATAACTTTGTTCGAGGCGGTGGTTTCCTAAATGCCAAATTCCAAGGATCTCTTGATGAATTCATAAAAGGAGAGGGAGTTAGCGGATCAATGAATTTCAATCTGGTCCTGCAGGATTTTAAACTTTTTCATAACATTCTTAAAGAACAAAAGATTTTAATTCCAGCACCGCTGCATGCTCTCCACGGCCCCGTGGATATTGATTTCCAAGGGAATACCACATCTCAACAAAATTTTTTCTCCATGTTTTTCGTGGTTAAAAGTGATCTTAAGTCCACAAATCAAATTTTTAAATCGTCACTTCAAGGGGAGCTCCGTATTAACAAAAATGACCCAAGTGAGTTTATCCCCGAACTAAACATGCACTTGTTCCTCTCTGATGTTCGCTTAATTCTCCCCAGTGTTGTACCTCGAGAGATTTCACGGATTTTTCCTGATCACAGAATTGTACTAAATAAAAAGACTACTTCCGCGCCAGAGAAACAAAGTAATCTTAAAATAAATCTTAAAGTTTCGACCACTCATCCGGGGGCAATTAAACTTATTACAGGTTTTTCAAAAAAAAACGGTTTCATTCCCATCACTATGGATTTAACTGTTTTAGATAATAATTTAGTAGCAGGACATATCTACATCGATTCCTTTGACATTGACCTCCTGAGAAAAGATGCTCAGTTAGCGTTTTTCAATGTGGGTTTGCGGCCAAGCATTTCCAATAGTCCTATCGAGGGGAAGATCTTGGTTCGTTATATTGATTATATTATTACGATTAATGTAGTGGGTACGATTGCTAAACCTCAAATCTTTTTTGACTCTCGCCCACCTCTAGATCAAGATAATATCATGGCCGTGCTTCTCTTTGGCAAACCTTTGGACGATGTAACGGAAGAAGAAGGGGAATCGATTACTAACGCTAGAATGGCCGCGGCTGGAAAGGCGATCTCTCTCGCTTCTTTGTATTTTTTATCCGCTACCCCAGTGGAATCGATTAGCTACAATCCTAAGACTAAGCAAATGTCTGCTAAAATTAAATTAGGATCAAAAACCTCTTTAACATTGGGTACAGGCGTTGGAGAAGAAAAAGGTTCAATTGACTCTATCGGAGTCAGAAAAAGGCTCGGTTCTAATTTTATTCTAAATAGTGAATTGCAAACTGATAGGACAAATTCTGAGACAAGCATTTTAACATATTTGGAATGGTATAATCGTTATTAGTAAGTAGTTTATCTTTTTCGGAGTTACCTCGGATTTATTTTTAAAAAGGGAGTCAGTGATGAAAGTAATTATTCAGCAGATGAATCGGTTCTTATTTGCAATAGCAACAACAACTATTGTGGCATTGATGATCACTAGTTGCAATGATAGTCAGTTACAAAAGATAGAAGGAGGGCCCGAATTTGCTGCTGTCAGTGGAACTGTTAAGTTTAAAACAACTGATAACAATAATACTAAAATCACATTAGAGACACGTTGTTTAGCTCGCCCCTCTAAGGTTTCACCAGATGCAACAACCTATGTTCTATGGGCAAAACCAGTATCTACGGATACACCTCCACAAAACATGGGGGCATTCAGGGTTGATGATGATCTTAAAGGATCGATCGAAACAATTATTCCCTTTAATGAATTTAATCTTTTTGTAACTTTAGAGCGAGACGGTGGAACAACAACACCGAGCGGTGCACATGTTTTGGAAACACAGATCCTTCCTCGGCAGAAAAAATAATGAGGCCGAAAATAAAATTGTACCCTTGGTGGAGGAAGTGTCATTGATATACGTTCTGACGTAAGTTTGCCCTTGACGGGATAAAAAATTCGATACGTAAATCACACCCGTGGACGATCATTAAAAACTTGTTAGACTTAAGTGAAGTTTCATATTTGAGGATGCTATCTTTAGGGATGCTAATACTATATAAGGCAGCACCCAAAGCACTAAAACCACCCATCACAACCGCACCTTCAAGTGCGGAAACGATGGACATGACTAATGGTTCTGCAACCACCAAGGGACCAAGCCCAGGAATGAAAAAGAAGGCCGAACCAAAAAGCCGGCCCCAAATTCCTCCCCAGAAGGCACCTAGCCCTCCCCAATATTTAACGCGATCACCTGTGTTATAACATCCAATAACATGTTCTTCTGAATGGTAGTCCTTCCCAACAATCGATAGTTGTTTCAATTCAATTCCCCCCTTCTCCAATTCTGCAATCGCATTCTCTGCCTCTTGATGAGTATTAAAAACGGCCACAACTGAATTCTTCTCCGTAGATTTATCGCTCATTATCTTTTCCTCGCTTATGGATTATATCGGATCGTATACACCCTCTTCATCAGGATTAGTGTTACAGCAGTTTAGTCATGCAAATTATCGTTTGCATAGACATCTTCAATGATAGTTTGTCTAACGCTAACTATGAAGCAATCTTCCTTTCACTACTTATACTTGTTAATATAAGATTAGGTAGAAACCGAATTAAAAAATAATTATCTCTTTTAAAAAATTGTAACATGTAATAGATGGTAGAAATGAGAAGGTACATTACGATGATAAAGAGAGACCTTCTGCCTATATTGGCATTGTCTTTAGGATTGCCTTCACTCTTAGTAGGTGCCACATTATTAACTTATCATCTATTTAAAAATGGTGTTATAGCAAAAATCTGGATACTTATCGTTCTTATTTTTTTAATGACCAATTTTACGATTATGACTATCTATCTTTTTAGAAAATTTAAAAAAAATATTTCCGAAAAAAAATAAATACATAGATATTTATCGAGAATGAATCACTTTGTTGCTTTTGTAATAATTTGATAGAGCTCTAATACCCCATCATTCCGTTTCCCATTCCATCTCCCATCCTATGCCTCATTCCCCTTCCATGACGACCCATCATTGGACACCATTCCTTTATATTTTGTTCGCAGTCTTTTCTCATTTCATCTCTACATTTTGTTAAAGACTCATTTGAACGCAAACACTTGGCCATATTCTCATGCATTTTGGCCATTTGTTCACGTACCTCAGGTGTTAATTTAGTTTCATCTACTTTGTTACGTGACACTTTATTTTTTGTTTTAGCTCCAGCTTTTTCTGCGGCCAGCAGGTTCCCAACAGGGCCAGATAATTGAAGTAGTGACGTAAGAGCAATCGCTGATAAAATTCCAGATAAATC
Organism: Oligoflexia bacterium; assembly: GCA_015231325.1. Lineage (GTDB taxonomy): Bacteria > Bdellovibrionota > Bacteriovoracia > Bacteriovoracales > Bacteriovoracaceae > JADGAN01. The sequence goes on from JADGBS010000040.1 coordinate 4,237, forward strand.
AATTTTTAATCTCTTCATAATTTTCTCCTGTTAAAGAATGCAAATTAAAACTGCATTCTAGTTAAATAATATTTATCTCCAATTCAAATGTCCGCGCCCAATCTCGGCCGAACTTAGTTTCATTCATGATAAAACTCCACTAAATAGCGGACGAGAGTAATTTTCATTTTTGTCATTTCCTAATCTGTAAAAATCGGGTCAAATTCAGGAAATCCAGATTGGTTACAGATTTTTCTCATATCATCCCTGCATTTTGTTAAAGATTCACCCGAACGTAAGCACTTGGCCATATTTTCATATCCTTTGGCCAATTGCTCACGTATTTCAGGCGTTAATTTAGTTTTGTATATTTTGTTGTCTGACAATTTATTTTTCGTTTTAGATTCTATTTTTTCTGTCGCTAATAGGTTCCCCTCTGGGTTGGATAATATAAGTAGTGAGGCAATAGTAATAATAGACAAAATTTCAGATAAAGTAATTTTTGATGTCTTCATAATTTTCTCCTGTTAAAGAATACAAATTAAAACTGCATCCTAGTTAAATAATAATATGTCGCACTTTTAATTCAACATCCCATATGGTTTGCAGCTATATCTATTCGCGTACCCATTATTTCTCCTCATTTCTTCTCTGTACTCAGCATTTCAAAACCGGAGATGACATCGAAGAGTTCCTCGTCAATGCCACTTTGGCGCATACGATGAAAGGTTCGATTGAGATCCTCCAGCAATTCGTCGATGTTTTTGTCTGCTCTTTGCATTGCTGCCAAACGACTGGCATTCTCACTCGCCAGAGATTCGGCACACGCTCGAAAGAGCGAAACAAAAAGATATTCGCGGATGAGCATTCGCAAAGCGGTAGTTCCACTTCCAATAACCTCAGGCAAATTTTTTGTCGGCCAAGGGAGCAGCGCCAGCTTGTGCTGCCAGCTTTCATCAAGTGGCAGTAGTCGTTGGGTAATGGGTGCATATACCTCCCCAGTAGTGGGGCGGTTATAGAAGAGATGAAGTTCGCTTAAATTATCATGGAGTGTTTCGATCTCTACTAAAATCTGCCCAACCAACGGGGTAATGGCCTTCACTGAGCTTGGAACTGTGAAGAGACCTTTTGGTGTTAGACCAGTATCCGTCAGGCGTGCATGAACGCGCTCACCAACGGCCCAGATGCTGGTTTTGGTATTCTCCAGCTTTTTGACTGCATAATCGGCAACCACATCGTTAAACTAGCCTACCAGCCCCTGGTCTGAACCGAAGACAACAGCAGTAATTGTACGCATAGGCATAGAAGCAGTTGTCTTTTTCGATTTTGATTTTGCAACTAACGGAACTAGTGGTGCTGACCAACTTTTCCGTAAGCATACGCTAAGTCCTAGCTCTACTGTGTGATAGTAATCAGCTAAGGCACTTACCGATTTCTCATATTGGCCAATACTTGAAGCGGCCAAGGCCTTCATTGTACGTACCACCGATTGGAGATCAGTTGCCGCGCTGACCTTGCGGCGTAGGCCACTCATGGTGTTACTCATAGTTTTTCCTTGGGTTTAAGTTTTAGGCCGAAAGCGAGCAAGTGCTTTGTTGGCGATTTTGATAATGGTTTCACGATCCTTGTCGCTTAATTTTTTGTCTGTATCTAATCGTTCTCGCACTTCATTGGGAATATCCACCGACGCCAAGGTTAGAGCATGCTCGGCATTGGTCATCTGATCAAGGGGTACATCATCGAAGAGTTTTGCGGAAAGCGAGAGTAGCACTGTTATTTGTGCAGATACAGACACTGGTGCGAATTCCGGCTGCTTGAGGCAGGCGCGAATTTGTCGTCCATGCTCAATAATCTTCCTCGTATCATCATCTAAGCGAGCACCAAAACGGGCGAAGGTTTCCAGTTCCTCAAACTGTGCGTAGGCAAGTTTTAAGTTGCCAGTCACTGCACGATAGGCCGCCAGCTGTGCTTTACCACCGACGCGTGAAACCGATTTGCCAACATCAACTGCTGGCATTATCCCTAATTCAAAGAGCGATGGTGAGAGGTAAATCTGTCCATCGGTAATGGAGATTAAGTTTGTCGGAATGTAAGCGGAAATATTTTGTGCTTCAGTTTCGATGATGGGTAAAGCAGTGAGTGAACCACCTCCGCGCTCTTTCGATAAATGAGTCGCCCGTTCGAGTAACCGTGAGTGAATATAAAAAATATCGCCTGGAAAAGCTTCGCGGCCGGGCGGACGTCGTAATAACAGAGAGAGTTCTCGGTAGGCGCGCGCGTGATGAGTGAGATCATCATAAACAATGAGTACATCTCGGCCGGCCTCCATGAAAAACTCTGCAATACTTGTAGCTGCATATGGGGCGATATAAGCAAGTCCTGGAGGGTCGTTTCCCTCTGTCACCACCACTACAGTGTAGTCCATTGCACCCTTTTCCCGTAAGGTTGCCACGGCCTTGGCAACGGCAGAAGCACGCTGTCCGATGGCACAGTAAACACACAACACATTTTGGTCGCGCTGATTAAGAATGGTGTCGATGGCAATAGCTGTCTTGCCAGTCTGGCGATCGCCGAGAATCAACTCGCGCTGGCCACGCCCCACTGGAATGAGCGCATCGATCACTTTGAGCCCAGTCTGTAGAGGTACTGTCACTGGAGCACGATCCATGATGGCAGCAGCTGGACGTTCGACTGGCAGACGCTCATGAGAGTCCACTGCACCGTTACCATCGAGAGGTCTTCCGAGGGGATTAATAATCCGACCGAGCAATCCCTCTCCTACCGCCACATCCATCACTCTGCCCGTACGCCTGACTTCATCACCTGCCTGCAGGTGCCAATATTGCCCGAGAAGGATCACTCCAATTTCGTCGTCATCGACGTTGAAAGCAATGCCGAGGACATCGCCTGGGAAGATTATCAATTCATCTTGGCCTACACTGGGAAGACCAGAAACCTTGGCGATTCCGGTGGCGACACTCATAATCGTACCCACCTCCTGTAGCTGAAGTTTAGGAGTAAAGGCCTCTCGCACTCTGACTATTTCAGCAAAGGCCCTGTCATATTCAGCTTTCAATTCCAATTCCAATTCCGGTTCCATCTTGATTGACTCCTTTTTTCAGCAATGACAAATAATCTGAAATACTCCATGCAACCTTTTGCCCATTGGCAATGAGTTCAATGCCACTGATTAGATCTGGAGCAGTTTCAAAGTGGGCCTCGATTTCTGTTCCAAGGATATCTTTGATTGCATTCTTCTGTGCTGCCGGAAGATCAAAGCAAGTACGGATGATCATTGGTCCAGCTGTTAGTGCAAGTCTGGTATCGTGCAATCGGCGAATAAGGACATTTACCATACGTTCTTCCAAACTGCTCTCTGCTAGATCGGTGAGTGCCTTTCTCGCAATGGCAAAGACCTCCTGCTGTGTTCGGCGAACAATCGACTGATGTAAGTTAGCTTCATCTTTTTTTAGCGTCTCTTGACGTTTTAACGTAAGCGCGGTCGCTGCGCTTTGTGCTTCATCTAGAAGGCGCTTGCGCTGCGCTTGTACTTCTTCCGTCGCTTTACTTAGGAGTACTTCCCGCTGTCGATCAAACTCCTCATTTTTATGCTTAAATTCGTCACTCTCTTTCTGGGCCTCGGCCTTTTTCTGGTCGGCGTTTGCAAGCGCAGTTGCAATTTTTTTCTCTCTCTCATCGATCGCGTGGAGGATCGGTTGGTAAAGAAAGCGTTTCATCAACCACACCAAAATGAGAAAATTGAGTGCTTGTGCAATGACGGTGAACCAATCGATTAGCATAGGTTTATCCTCCTGTGACTTTGGCGATAACATGATTCCAAAACGGGTTGGCAAAGATGAGAATCATCGAGACCACAAAACAGTAGATGGCGGTGGACTCGATCATTGCCAGACCTACGAATAAAGTTCGAGTGATGGTGGCCGAAGCGTCAGGTTGCTGGGCCAGCGAAGTGAGGGCCGTCGCTACCGCCTTCCCTTCCGCCAGTGCAGGCCCCATGGTACCAAAACCGGTGGTGATGCCGGCGATGACGATTGATGCCACCGCAATAATAGTTGTGCTGTCCATACTCATGACTTAATCTCCTTTGGTTTACGAACCTGGGTGGCCGCTGCAATATAGACTGCGGCCAAGATGCTAAATATGTAAGCTTGAACCATGCCAGTGAGCAGTCCGAGCACTGTCATGATTATTGGAAAAATAAAGGGCGTGATCGTGAGTAAGATCGCAATAATCATCGCCCCACTCATCATATTGCCAAACAAGCGGACGGCGAGTGCCAGCGTACGCGAAAGCTCACTGATGATGTTAAATGGCAACATAATGAAAGTCGGTTTAATATAGGACTTCAAGTATTCACTAAGTCCCTGTTCCTCTATACCGAAGAAGGGCACGGCCACAAACACACATAGTGCGAGGGCGGCGGTAGTAGAAAGTGAACCTGTGGGTGGTTCGAATCCTGGAATGATGGTAAAGAGGGCAGATGTGGCCACAAACAGGAAGAGCGTACCCAGAAAACCAAGATATTTATGTGGCCCGCTTAATCCAACTTCCTCAATTTGTTTCTCAATGCCTGTTACGACAATTTCCAACAGGTTTTGCCAGTGGGAACGTACTAGTGTGGTGGAGAGCTTGCGAGTAATTATTTTTGAACCAACCGCCAGCACTAGCATAACCGCCCAGGTAAAGACGATGGTAGCGTTCAGTTTTAAAAAACCATATTGCCAGAAGACCATCTCATCGGGACTAAGGTGCATTGCTGATCTCCTTTGCTGTAGTAGCAGATGTTGCCATAGTAGAATTATTCGGCCACGTTACAGACAAGCGGATCACCATAAATCCAAGCAGACACACTAGCGCCTGCTCCCAGTGTCCACTCGAAACAAAATAATAAAAACCGCTTAGAACAATACTCATTCTTAGCAATATGCCGACGAAGAACCAAAGTGCTGGCCTTTTGGCGGAGAGACCTTTTTTAACTGTCAGCCAAAGTCCTCCGAAAAAAATTCCTCCAAGCAGTAGGCCCATCACAAAGGCAAAAATCAAAGTAAATGTTTCATTCATCTTTATCATCCTCCTGTTCATCATCCTGTTCTGCTCGCATTTCCTTATCTTCCTTATCAACCCAATACCAGGCATTCAAACACCCTATGTTAAGACCGATAATCATCAGCGATAATGTCCACGAATGAACTCCTGGATGGCGATTGTCGAGCCAGATGCCGAGCATCGCTCCAAGTAAGGTTGGAACAACCACCGACCAACCGATGAGTCCCATCATGCCGAGACCAAACCAGACTCCATGAGTGGAGTTGCGCCTGGCCCTCTGCTTGCGTTTCGCTTTTGCATCCACCTCTTCCGTGAACTTGTTTTTATAATTTAGATCACTCATGATGAAACCCCGCTAGGCGACGAATGAAATCGTTCTCCATTTTAGTCATCACCTTGCGAACGTTTTGTTCTCGTTCATCCAACTTTAAAAAATCCTGTTCCACTGTCTCACGTAGTTTGCTGAGGTCTGTTCCCGTGACTGCATTTCGTACGGAGACCAGCACTTCTAGACCACTCTTGACCAGCACCCCTTCATCGATGGCAACAAAAACCTCACCCTCCGCTTCGTTTTGGTAAATCAAAATTCCCGGTACGAGTGCCGCCACACAATCTAGCCTACGTGGTAAAATTCCAAAAGATCCATTGTTCGTCTCTGCAACGATTCGAGAAACGCCAGACTTCTCGACAAATATTTCAAATGGCAGCAGAACTTTAAGATTTATGAGTGTCGGTTGTTGCATTTTTATTTAACCTCTTCCTTCTTCACTTCTCCAATAGCTCCTATCATATAGAGTGCGCTTTCTGGATAATCTTTGAATTCGTCATGCAAAATTTGTTCACAACCATCGAGAGAGTCTTTAAGACTGACTAGTTTTCCTTTGATGCCGCTAAACTGTTCAGTAGCAAAAAATGGCTGAGTAAGGAATCGCTCCAACCGTCTAGCACGAGCGACTATCTTTCGATCCTCTGCCGCTAGTTGCTCCAGTCCGAGCATGGCGATGATGTCTTTTAAATTTTCATACTGTGCTAGCGTACGCCTGATTTCCTGGGCCAATTGGTAGTGCCGCTCACCAACGATAGTTGGTGTGGCCATTTTAGAACTGGATTGTAAGAGATCAACAGACGGATATAGTCCTTCACTTGCGCGTTTACGCGAAAGTACGATAGATGCCGAGAGATGGGAAAAGGTATGCACCGCCGCTGGATCGGTCAAGTCATCTGCAGGCACATACACCGCTTGAATAGAAGTGATGGCCCCGGCATCAGTGTTGGCGATACGCTCTTCCAGCTGAGATAGCTCGGTTCCAAGTGTTGGTTGATAACCTAAGCGTGAAGGCATTTGCCCCATGAGACCGGAAATCTCCATGCCCGCTTGAATGAAACGGAAAATATTATCAATCAGTAATAAAACATCGCGATGTTCGTTGTCCCGAAAGTATTCCGCCATAGTGAGAGCGGCATGACCGACGCGAAAGCGGCTTCCTGATGGTTCATTCATCTGACCAAAGATCATTACCATGTTTGGCAATACACCGGCCGCCTTCATATCACGGTATAGTTCCTCTCCTTCACGACAGCGTTCACCTATGCCGCAAAAAATGCTTATACCACTGTGATGTCCAATCATGTTGTGAATCATTTCTGTAAGCAGCACCGTTTTGCCTACACCGGCACCTCCGAAGAGACCCGCTTTCCCTCCTCGCTCGAGCGGAACCAGCACATCGATAACCTTAATACCCGTTTCAAAAATTTCAGATTTAGCAGAACGTTTGGTTAAAGGTGGAGGGGCATGATGAACTGTACGCCACTCTATCTCGCTCGGAACAAGTGCCGCTTGTCGATCGATGACATTTCCGAAAACGTCGAACATGCGCGAGAGGATTCCTTTACCAACCGGCGCTTTTAAAGGGCCTCCTGTATCTTCCACCTTCATGCCACGAGCAAGTCCTTGGGTTGGAGTCAGCGCTATTCCTCGAACTAGTCTAGCATCTAGTTGGGCCAAAACTTCGATTGCAATCGCCCCCTCCTTCGCGTGCAATAAGGAGTAGATGGGTGGCAATTTTTTATCAAAGCGTATATCAACAACACTTCCTCGGATCGAGACTACGGAACCTAGATTTGAGGAAGTGGTTTTTTTATTCATATTTGTATTCATATCTTTTCCATCTCCATTTCCATCTCAGCACTGTATTCTCCACGGCGAGCGGCCAGGTTGCATCTGGCAAGGTGAGATAGCGCTTTTTGTGCCATCAAGATGTTCTCATCCTTACCTTGCCAAATTTCTAAGGCCGGTTGTTGGATGGCGCGAGCAAATGAAAATGAGAGCGCCCAAGGCAGTTGCGATTTAAACCTAATGTTCATAGCATTTAAGCGGGCAGAGGCCAGTTCACAAGGTTGGCCTCCCGATAAAAATGTAATACCTGGAACGGCAGCAGGGACTGTCAGCAGGAGAGATTCCACGGTGGCCAAGGCCACCTCATCCACCGATGCTTGTTTGCTACAGTTCAATCCAGAAAGCACCATATTGGGCTTCAGGATCATACCCTTCAAGATTACCCGTTGTATGAAAAGTTGGTTGAAAACTGTTCGGAGTACTTCTTCTGTTACCTTTTGGCATTGTTCAATAGTATGTGTTCCACCCATGAGTACTTCCGGTTCGACGACGGGAACCAGTCCTGCTTCCTGGCATAACGAGGAATAGCGGGCCAAGGCGTGCGCATTCGCCTCAATGCAGGCCCTACTAGGAATGCCATCACCACCGATAGCATCGATAGCAATCACCGCCCGCCACTTAGCAAAACGGGCACCCATTTGAGAATATTCTGCCAGACGGAGGCGTAATCCATCCAGACCTTCGGTTATTTTCTCTCCAGGATAACCGGCCATATCTTTGGCACCAGTGTCTACTTTGATACCTGGAATGATTCCCGCATCGATAATGATTTTAACAAACGGAGTGCCATCTTTCTTTTGCTGGCGGATCGTTTCGTCGTAGAGGATCACACCACTAATGTACTTACCAAGATCAGGCGTGGTTAAAATCAACTCACGATAGTTACGACGGGCATCAATGGTCTGAGGAATCCCCAATTTGGCAAATCGTTTATTGCAGGTTGGATTACTTTCATCTATGGCCAGCAGGCCCTTATCACCTGCAACCATCGCTATTGCTGTGTCTATAAGTTTTTGGGTATTCATATTCATCAACTTCTGCATTTTTTTAATGCCTCCTATTCTCATTCTCGTTCCCACTTCCAGTTTCGTATCTCTGGCAAATCCTCACCATTTTTATTAATATATGTTCTGTGTTCAATAAGTTTTTTCGTTAGCATTAGTTTCAGTTCAGCTGCTTTATCACTCAATTTTGGCAAGCGATTTATTACATCTATTACTAGGTGAAAACGATCGAGGTCGTTGAGAACGAGATTGTCAAAAAAAGTAGTTATTGTACCTTCTTCCTTGTAACCACGAACATGTATGTTTGCATGGTTGGTACGGCGGTATGTAAGAAGATGTATTAGTTTTGGATATCCATGAAAGGCAAAAACAATAGGTTTATCTTTCGTAAATAAAGCATCGAACTCAGAATCAGTTAATCCGTGCGGATGTTCTGTACTGGGTTCAAGTTTCATGAGATCGACCACGTTGACTACCCTGATTTTTAGGTCAGGTAAATATTCCCGAAGAATAGAAACTGCTGCTAGTGACTCAAGCGTTGGCACATCACCACAACTGGCCATGACGACATCCGGTTCTGAACCTTGATCATTGCTGGCCCATTGCCAGATACTTATTCCGCGGGTGCAATGTTCTATTGCTTCTTCCATGTTTAACCATTGAGGTGCCAGATATTTACCTGCGATAATAACATTTACATAATTACGACTTCTCAAGCAATGATCTGCAACGGATAATAAACAGTTAGAATCTGGTGGCAAATAGATACGCGAAATGGCAGCTTTTTTGTTCACCACATGATCAATAAATCCTGGATCCTGATGGGTGTCACCATTATGCGCCTGCTGCCAGACATGTGAAGCAAGCAGGTAATTTAATGATGCTATTTTTTTTCTCCAAGGCAACTTATTACAACTTTTCAGCCACTTTGCATGTTGATTAAACATTGAATCGACAATATGAATAAATGCTTCATAGCTAGTAAACAGTCCGTGTCGTCCGGTGAGCAAATATCCTTCAAGCAGGCCTTCGCATTGATGTTCACTCAATATTTCTATTGCTCGTCCCTGAGTTGCAAGGAATTCATCATTATCTTGTGTTTGAGCTTCCCACTGCCGGTTGGTTACCTCAAAAATTGCGTTCAAGCGGTTGGATAGAATTTCATCAGGGCCAAAAATCCGGAAGTTGTTTTGATCCAAGTTAAGTTTGATCACATCGCGAAGGAACTCACCTAACACATGCGTGTCGGAAGACAGAACCGACCCCGGCGAAGGAACTGTAACAGCATGGTTTCGGAAATCCGGCATAATAAGATCGTGCAATAATAGGCCACCGTTAGCGTGAGGATTGGCCCCCATTCTTCGTTCTCCGTTTGGTGCAAGCTCGGCCAATTCAGGCATAAGCCGGCCATCATTATCAAAAAGTTCTTCCGGCCGATAGCTTTTCATCCAAGTTTCAAGCGCCTTAAGATGTTGAGGGTGATCTGAATCTACCTGTAAAGGAATTTGATGTGCTCTAAATGTTCCCTCAATCTTGAGTCCATCTACTTCTTTAGGTCCAGTCCAGCCTTTAGGTGAATTTAAAACTATCATCGGCCACCTCGGACGGGTGGCATTGTTCTTATCTCTGGCATTGCTTTGTATTTGTTTAATTTCCTTAACCGCCTTTTCTAAAATAGCGGCCATGAGTTGATGCATTTCTTTCGGTTCATCACCTTCTACAAAATAAGGGGTCCACCCACAACCTCTAAAAAATTGCTCCAATTCCTCACGTGAGATACGAGCAAGTACTGTTGGATTGGCAATTTTGTAACCATTCAGATGCAAAATTGGCAACACTGCTCCGTCTGAAATTGGGTTTAGAAATTTGTTAGAATGCCAAGACGCGGCCAACGGACCAGTCTCTGCTTCACCGTCACCGATAATACAAGCTACAATTAGTTCTGGATTATCAAAGGCGGCCCCAAAAGCATGACTTAGCGAATATCCCAATTCTCCACCTTCGTGGATTGATCCAGGACAATCAGGCGAAACATGACTGGGAATTCCACCTGGGAAAGAAAATTGAGTAAACAACTTTTTCAATCCGGCCTCGTCCTGGGTGATGTTCGGATAAATCTCACTGTAAGTGCCTTCAAGGTAAGTGTTACCAACTAAGGCAGGGCCACCATGACCAGGACCTGCTATATAAAACATATTTAGATCGAATTTTTTAATAACCCTGTTCAAATGAACATAAATAAAATTTTGCCCTGGAGTGGTACCCCAATGCCCCAGCAGCATTTTCTTGATATGAGAAAGCGTGAGCGGCCCTCGAAGCAAAGGATTTTCGTGAAGATAGAGTTGTCCGACAGAAATATAATTCGCGGCACGCCAGTAGGCATCCATCTTGTGGAGTAGTTCAGGGGAAAGAGTTTTTGTTATAATTTAATTCTCCGTTTTTTTAAGTGACCAGAATTTTTTTTACTGGCAGCAAAGGTACTTCTGACTGAGCGGCCGAGAGACAGGCACCAAAAACAAAAATGCATCCGGCGAGATAAATCCAAAGCAGCAGTGCCATGATTCCGCCGAATGCTCCATAGATTGCATTGAGGGTGGCCCAATCCTTAAGGTAAATGATAAATAAAGTTTCGGTCGCCTGTAAGAGAAGGGTAGCGCAGAGGGAAGCAACCCATACTTCAGTAAAACGAGTGGTTCGGTGTGGGGCCAACTTATAAAATAGGCATAGATTGAGAAACACCCCCAAAAATTGGATAAAAAAACTCACCAAAGAGTAGATCCAGGAGCTGAAATTATCTATTGGAAAGAGAGCGTTCTTTGCCATTTGGATTAGTACTGGCAATGCTATACCAAAGAGGACTGTATTCGCTGTGATAAAAAGAAATACAACGCTTTTAAGTTGTAGCTGCCACCAATTGCACATTTTGGCATTCCAGGCATGATTGCTCGCAGAGATGAGAGTGGTGAAACATCGAGAGGCACTCCAAATGAGGACAACAAGGGCGAGCATGCCCACTTGTTCACGAACTTTGATCACATCAGTAATGGTGTTAAAAACGTATAGTTGCATCTTTCCACTGATCGGAACATAACTTTCCATGTAGGCAATAACATCTTTTCCGGCCCGCTCTCGATCAATAAAATACGATGCAATTGTGACAAAAAGGATAATCAAGGGAAGTAGTGAGAAGAATGCGTTGAAGGCGAATGCTTCCGCCCGCTCTGAACCTTCAATTTCAACAAACTTCTTAGTACTGAGACGTAATATCGTCCAAACCCTGATAGTCTTTTTATGAAGTTGATCAACTATCTTCATTTATCAACCCAATATCCCTGGCGATTATAATGTTGATATAGTCCTGTTTCATAATCTCGGCCCAGCAAATATTCATCTTTATATTCCGGAGACTGATTGATACTTTCGCGAGAAAGATCAACAAATATTTTCAATTCATCCACACTAATTTTTCTTATCCACTCCGGAGAAATTAAAACTTTTTTTCCTGGCCACCAGTTCTTTGTATCTACGACTAAATAACGAATCGCCCACGTCGTCTCGTCATCAATAATAAAATCTTCCAGATGACCGATCTCTCCATCTGTTGCCTGGATGCGATAGCTACTTACCTCCTGCGTACTACGCAAGTGAGGATCCCATGCGCTCTTACTTTTAGGAGCTTCTTTCCACTTGTCAGGGGCGCTCATAATTTCGAAATCTGATCCCCATAAGTACGGACCGTTATAATAAGTTGGCCACCCGTAATAACCGTAATAGTACTCCTCGAATTGTTGCGAGACTGGTTTGTCGCTATCCAGAGACGGACTATTTTCAATCTGCTTTTTGGTTAAGTTTATAGAGATGTATTTCTCTTCTCTATCCACAGAAATCAGCGCATATGGTGAGATCAACACTTGTCTGCCCGTAAGCCAATTTCCAGTGTCGGCGACCAGGTAGCGAATCGTCCAGTGGTGATCATCAAAGTAGAATTCGTCAACTTTACCTATTTCTCCATCGAGACCGTGCAATTTGTAACCTTTTATTGTTTTGGCCTTGTTTAGCATAATATTTCTCCTTGCTGGGGTTTACTTTAGAGAGAGTGTTCGTTCGATTCATGAACCCAGTATTCTGGGTGTTTATAATATCTATGCAGTTCAGTCTCATAATCCCGATTGAGCAAAGACTCCTCCATATACTCTGGAGAGTGCTTGATGACCTCGCGGGAAAGATTAGTAAAGACCTTTGACTCCCCCCAACTCACTCGATTGATCCACTCAGGTGAGACAAGAACTTTTTTTCCAGGCCACCAGTTTTGTGTATCAATAATGAGATAACGAATCGCCCACGATTCCTCATCGATGATAAAATCCTCTACATGGCCAAGCTCACCATCGGTGGTCTGAATGTGATAACCGCTTACTGTTTGAGTGCTCCGTAAATGGGGGTCCCATGCATTCTTCTCATGAAGAAATGCTTTGTCCTTTTCTTGGTTACGAATAATGTATGGAGAAAATCCCCACATATAAGGGCCATAATAGTACATTGGCCATCCAAAATACCTATAGTAGTCGGTCTCGAATTGTTGTGAGACAGTTTTATCGCTTTCTAAAGATGGACTCTCTTCAATTTGTTTTTTTGTCAAACTGGTGGAAATAAATTGTTCCTTCTTATTTACATCTATGAGCGCATAGGGAGAGATCAGTACTTGCCTCCCTGTCAGCCAGTTTCCAGTGTTGGCGACAAGATAACGAACGGTCCAGTGGTGGTCATCGAAGTAGAATTCTTTCACTGTTCCTATATCCCCATCTTGCGCTAGTAATTTGTACCCTTCTATTGTTTTTGCATTGGTTAACATAAGTGCTCCTCTGTTGTTTTTTTAGTTCTGTTACTTTTCTCTATAATCCAAGCGAAGCAAGTTTCGTTCTCGTCGATTCATAATCGGTATGAAGAATGCTTCTGATTCCCAAACTTTCTGCGATCTGAACGAACATTGGGGTATTTTCAATATAAAGTATCTGTTGTGCTGGCACTTGAGCGATATCAAGCGCAAGTTGAAAAATGTCGATGTCTGGCTTATGAAGATGGACGAAGCAAGAAGAGATAAAAAAATCCACCAACTTGTCCAACTTGAACGTTCGTATCCGATAGGCATTAAGCTCTCGAGCTTCATTGCTAACCACAGCGATCTTTAACTTGTACTTGACCTTGAGCTCTGCAATCAGTTGGATCATCTGAGGATAAGGTTTAGATTGCTCGAAGATGAAGCGCCGAAATTGCGACTGAGTAAAAGATCTCTTTTGGTGGAATACCACCAAAGATAAATATTCCTCCATGGTAAGCTTTCCAATCTCAAAGGTTTCGAAAGTCATACGATGTTGATCCTCAATCTCGCCCAGCTTAAGCTTGAAGTGCTTCTCCGCTCTTCTTCGAGCATGATGATCCCATCCATTGCTAAGAAGGACACCTCCGATATCTAAAAACAAGGTTGTGATGGGGATCGATCTTTTCATTTTACCTCCTTTGGCCAAAAGTATGGCACTACCTCTGAATAATAAGAGGTGATGAGCTTAAGAAGATTTACCAGCATTGATTCTTCTGTCGGTCTTCCTGCAAAAGGACTTATTTTCCTATGGGATCCCAAAGGGCCATCAATAGGATCGCGATGCCCGGGTCTTGCCGAGACCCGCAGATTCATGGTCCTCTCCTTGAATATTGTAGCGACTTTTGCTTCAAGATTTCCATAAGCTTGTCGAATGGTTTATTGAATTTCTCGACCCCTTCATCTTCAAGTTGCTGAGTGGCCTTGTCTATATTTATTCCCAATTCCGAAAGTTGCGCCAACACCCAGTGTGCATCCCTGACATCCTCTTCGAGACGGGCCTTTGGCACTCCATGATCTCGGTAAGCATCCAAGGTTTTTAGCGGAACAGTGTTAACAGTATTTTTTCCAATGAGGGATTCAATGTATTTCACATCACTATAGTTCGGATTTTTGGTGCCGGTGCTGGCCAAAAGCAACCTCTGAATACGAGCGCCCTTATCTGCTAGCTTTCTAAATCGTTCGTCTTCGAATATATCTTTGCAGATTTGATATGCAACCTTCGCGCTGGCGATGGCCACTTGACCATGCACTTTTTTTGCAAGATCTGCTTTCTGGCCTGCTTGTTCAATGATTTTTTCCAATAGTGGATCCACAGTCGCATCAATACGACTGATAAAGAAGCTGGCCACCGATGCCACATGTTTGAGAGGTTTTCCTTGGGCCGCACGTACTTCCATTCCAGCGATGTAAGCTTCCACCACTTGTCGGTAACGAGGCAATCCGAATAGCAGGGTCACGTTGATGTTAATTCCTTCACTGATAAGTTGTTGAATCGCAGGTAAACCATTAGCAGTTGCTGGAACCTTGATAAAAACATTGGGTCTGTTCAGTGCTGACCACAACCGGCGGGCCTCATCAATTGTTTCATTGGTTTTGTTGGCCAGATGGGGATTGACCTCCAGACTGACGTATCCATCTTCGCCTTCAGTGCTGTCATAGAGGGGACGAAAATTATCAGCAGCACTTTGAACGTCATGCTGACTGATGGCCTCATAGATTGCTTCAACACCTTTTCCCTTAAGTACTATCTCCCGAATATCACTGTCGTAATCTTGTCCATCCACAATTGCTTTTTCGAAGATAGATGGATTGGTGGTCATTCCCCGTACTCCATCTTCCTCTATCAGACGTCGAAGCTTACCACTTTTAATTAGATCTCTTCTGATGTAGTCCAACCAGATAGATTGGCCAAATGTTCCCAATTGTTTTAAAGGATTATTTTTCATATTATGGTCTCCTCAAGTTTCATCCAGCTGCTTTTTTTAATAAATTTGTCTGTCATTAAATTGTTAGAAAAAAATAACACCAGCGGAAAAATAAAATTAAAACTATTGAGATACCAATATTTCACGTCAGGCCAAGAATATTCAAAAGGCGTGTTATCTGGAATAGATCGTATACTTCTAAAGAATCCAGCAGATCGATCGATCGCTTCGTGCACTGAAACAATATATCCTAATTCATAGGCTACACTTAATCCAGCTATATCAGCTCCAAAGATGACTACTTTAGAATGCATTCGGTATCTCCCCATTCAGCAACGCATCCTTTTCCTTCAGGTAAATGGAATAATTTACTTTCTGTATAGAATGAAGATTTTATTTATATATTTGCTAAAACAGGATGCCAGAAACTGCTTATACTAACTTTTAGACCTCTTTGTACGTTTTCTTTTTCAATCGAGCTATGTGGATAGAAAATTCCTAACTATAAAAGAACAAATCTGGATCACTAACCATCTAGGGCCACTCCTTTTTGAGTGGAGCGAGCAGCAATCTTGACAAGCTCATCTGAAATCTTATCCGGTGGCAAAACGAAATCAACACAACCTGAAGCTTGAGCATGAAGAGGCATAGAATCGTCGTCGGCGGACAAGTCCTGAGCAAAGGTTTTGCCTCCCTTGGACTTAATGAACTTACATCCCTCAGTACCATCTCCATCACCACCAGAAAGGATAATGCCGATCGCACGCGTTTCCATTGCCTCGGCCAAAGAAGTTAGAAAGTAATCCACCTGCATGTGTCGCCCTTGATTCAAAGTGCGTGGAGAGACAACTTTGAAAGCATGGTTATCAATAAAAAGATTGGCATTCGGAGGAATAACATAGACATGATTTGCTTGAATGAGCATTCCTTCTGATGCCTGAATTACTGGCATGTTCGTTTTTCCCGATAAAATGTCGGCCAACATACTCTTATTGGTGGGACTCATATGAGCAATTAAGACAAAGGCCATATTTATATTGGATGGTAGAGAGGAGAGAAGTGTTGTATAGGCCTTAAGGCCTCCAGCTGAACCACCAATCCCCACAATGAAATCAGGAATTGAGTTAATTTTTTTGGTCATTTCAGACATAAGGGCCCCTAATTTCTATGTTTGTCAGCAATTAAAACTGGACAGCTGATTAATTAATCATCAATAAAAATTTTTAAAAAGATTTCGTATTATTTCAAGTGAACTTTTTCGTTGTAAATTCATGACTATTGAAATTTGTTTTTATTTACGAATTTGTCCAGTTCTTTTTCAGCACGTTCTTTTCCGTATCCATATATTTTTTGAAGTCGTCCGCTGAGTTCATCATATGTTCCCTTCATTTGTTCAACGTCATCATCAGTAAATTTCCCCTGTGGCAGGATAGACGCCAAAATAGTCAGAATATTGCTAATTGCGGCCATGCTAATTTTAGTCGAAATTTCTTCAGGGATGTGGCCCCTAGCAAACAAACCAATGAAAGCGGTAATAACTCCAAGAAGCGCGTAAAAAAAGGCGTGGACCCAAATTCGTTTGGACAATCTGGAACTTACAAATAGGATTTTGGCCGCCGATATTTGAAAATTAATTTGTTAACTTAGGATTAAACTTCATTGCTTTCTTTACCATTTTGTGAATGTTCCCTTAAGCGTTCTACTGCACTATCAAGTTTTCTCTTCAGCTTTTCGGTAGCTCCATGTAATGCTAAATCCAGTGATGTAGAGTGATGGGTTACGGCCATTGGTTTCTTACCTTCGATCCTTGCTTCAATCATGCACCGCTTGTCGTTTTCACCACTCTTGGGGCCATTTTCATCGCTGAAATGAACCTCAAGGCGAGTTACTATGTCACTATGATGACCCAAAGAGCTCTCAATATTCTTTTGGAAATGTGACGTTAGACTTTCGCTTCCCTCAATATAATTAGGGGTACTGATTTTAATAAGCATATTAATCTCCCATTGTTTAATACCTAAACATTGCTGCCATTCCTGTATCAGAAGGCATGTTATTTATTGGCATAACAAATATATGCCCACCCATCTTCGCAACTAACTCAGCTAAATTATCTATTTCATCGTCGAGTTCTGGATTTTCAATGTTATTTTTAATAAGAAGGATCTCGACTTTTCCAGAGGCTGCGGCCTTTGTGACCTCACTTAAATCATCGCTTCCAAGTCCGTTTGCTTTTGCTTGTTCAAAATCTAATTTTAAAGATTTAAGACGGGATTCATATTGTGGTTTGATAGTCTCCCAAGATATTTCCCTAAGTTCTTCAGTCGATAAAGATAAGGGGTTGACATTGATCCCGGTTGGACTGAGATGCGGATTTTTACTGATCTCTTGGAATACATGATGATGCTCTGGTAAAGCAGCTATAATTAACGGCAGTTTTGATAGGTGTGAAT
>JADGBS010000040.1:21729-22443 GCA_015231325.1 Oligoflexia bacterium
CAACGACTCGAAAGAATCTCTCGGTGTCTTTATCAATTTCTTCATTTTTACCTCCATGACCATGATGCATCGGAGAACTTCCTCTTCCTACACCGCCATATGAGGCAACGGTCTGATGGGGTTTTGAATGCTCATTACCAAGTGCCTCTGAAATTGATTTGGGGATATCTTGTGGGAGCTCGATCTCGTCAAGCGTATGTCGATTACCTTCAAAAAATCGGATTTTATCACGACTAAGTCCAAGAATCTGGTAGCGATCAACAAATTGAAGTTGCCTCCATAGTGGCCTTACATAAAAACTACTTCCCACCATGGATAATTCTTTAACTGGATGTGAAAGACTTATTACTCGAAAAAATCCCATCCCTGCGAGCACAGCTACTCCTTCTAAGCAGTGATTCCAAAACTCGCTGTTCTCTGCCAACATTTTATATGGTGCTATTAAGCTTCTAATTTGATCTTCTGAGTATTTCTTGGAAAGAGTTGATTCTAAGTCATTCACTAAGTTGTTATACCGAATAAGATCTTGCTTGTTTTCAGGAAATTTTCGGTGGGTAGTTTGGTATAATGATAGACATGGTAGCTCTTGATAAGACAGGATTTCATTCAGTAATTCATTTGTAAGTGAGGTTATTTTGATGTCCATCTTGTTCATAAATTTTATTCCTGTGTATTAACATGTTGGATTGGTGAAATATCTATGCCAGTCTCAGA
>JADGBS010000410.1 GCA_015231325.1 Oligoflexia bacterium
GCCTTATACCACCGATTACGAGTTAATCAAGAGTAGGTTGCGGGCGCTGGTGACTACACTAGATTTTAATGCTGGGACTAATATTGAGGCATCATTGATGCAGAATCTTGGCCCGCAAGTGGTTGTTTTTAGTGATGGAGAAAATAGTGTTGAGGGCATAGGGGCCGTGAGCGGGATAGAAAGTGGTATAGAACGTGAGGTTACTAGAGGTCCTGCGATCATAATGAATAATAAATTAGTTTTTTTTGTGCTAGGGAGCATAAAGGGAGGAAAAATTCCTATTAAGAGTAGTGGGCAAGAGATTTATGGATATAAAAAGGACGAAAAAGGTGAAGAAATTATTTCAAAGATAAATGTAACCTACATCGCTCATTTGATGAAGAAATTTTCTAAAAATTTGGTAATATTCACCATTGATCAGGCCGATGAAAACAAAATTATACAGGATACTGGACATTTCTTTTTAGATAGGGGAACGGAAATTGTAATTCATGATCTGGGTAATTTAAGTTATAATAAATTTTTTAATTTTGTACTGAAAATTAGATTGGGGATAATGGGATTTATTTTAATAATTATTTCATACATACTTTTCTATAGGAAGGCATTTGTTGTCCCTCGGCGATATTTATTGGGAATATTTATTTTTCTATTGTCGTTAAGTATAGTGTCTTCAGAGGTTAATGCTGGAGAAAGGCAAGAAAATGATCAAAATTTGATAGAGAGGAACCAAACAAAATTAATATTTATTGGATTAAATGGTAAAATCGATGTTCCTGATTGCGTAAAGGATAACTGGAAAACAGATCCGCAAATGGAGCTCGCTAATTGTTATATTATTAAAAATGAATTGAAAAATGCTAAGGATATTTATGTTAATATTTATGAGAAATCGTTGACCCACATGTTTAACTATGGGACGCTTCTATTGTTGGAGGGTGATGTCGCAGCTGGAATCCTAACATATAAACGAATTGAAACTGATATCGATAATAACTATGAGCGATTAAAAAAAAATACTGATTTGTCAAATTTATTGAATTTTAAACGATATATGAAAAAAAATATTATGTTATCAATTATTAATGATAGCAGTAATGACAGCAATAAGGAACGCAGCACAGTTATACCAACCACAATTGCACCGTCTGTACGTGATATTGCGTTAGATGACTACGAAGGAGAGATGCAAAAAAAATATTTAAAATTGTTACTGTTAGGTGGTAGTGTCTCTGCAAGTGCAAGTACTAGGAGTACTGAAAAAAACAATAGCGTGAGTAACAAGGTGAAGTATTAGTATCGCCTTGTTATATTCCAAAGCGAACAGAGTCGTCGTGCGCTTTTTTTGAAATTGAAATTGAAATTTATGAAAATAGTAAAAAATATAAAAAATTTAAAAGATTTGGGATCGGATGCAGATACGCTAATTGCTGAAGGGGGGATTGGTATCGTAATGGGAAATTTTGATGGCCTGCATCTAGGTCATCAGCACTTTCTGCGTGAAATTATTAAAGACACTAAAGTTGCCAAAGATACTATGAGATATTCACTTCCTTTTGCGGATCCGATAGATTTGGCCGTGCTGACTTTTTTTCCTCATCCGGTGCAAGTGGTCGGTGGACTTGGGTATAACTCACTCAGCAATGTGGATAACCTAAGAAATTATTTAATTACGAGGAACGTAGAAATTTATTCTCACACTTTAACGAAGAATGTGAGGCAGAAAATCAAATTAAAATTAAAGGGAAGGTCGGGATCACATTGTTAGTGGAGTTGGATTTTTGTGAAAAACTAAGCAACAAAAGTGCGGAGGATTTTTTGCAGGGCCATATTCTCACCAACGATAGGATTAAGGCAATTTTTTTTGGACACGATTTTTCCTTTGGTGCGGGTAAGCAAGGAACTTACGAAAATCTTCAGCGATTTTGTGAAGATAGGGGGGTTTTAGTTAAAAGATTTCCTCCTCTAATGATGGATGGGCAAGTTGTTTCTTCTTCAAAAATTAGGGAGTTGATTTTATCTGGCGATGTGGTGAATGCGCGAAAATTTTTGGGGAGGGATTTTTTTATTCAAGGGGAAGTGATCAATGACAAAGGGTTGGGAAGCAAGTGGGGGATTCCTACAGCAAATTTAAAAGTGGATGAAAAGCGAATTTTGCCCAAAAATGGGGTTTATATAACCCTTTCTAGGGTTTCTTCAAGTTTACATTCAAGTCTAAATTCAAGTTCTGTTGTGAATGATAAATTCACTTACCACCCATCGGTTACAAATATTGGTTTTAATCCAACCGTAGAGGGTGACCAAACAATGAATTTTCCTAAAATAGAGACGCATATTTTAAATTTTTCGAAGAATATAGCTGGTGAACAGTTGACCCTTTTCTTTTTGCAACGGATTAGGGATGAAAAAAAATTTTCTGCAGTTGACGAGTTGATTTCTGCAATTAAGAACGATATTGAGATTTGCACACGTTTTTATCTTCCTCGGCCGAAAAACCCCTCACTTTAGGGAGGGGTTTTTCGGCCGGTTCTGATTTTCAATGTATTTTCTGATCTGACTAATGGTCACTCCACCACAACTACCAGCATAATAGCTCGGCGACCAAAAATGATTTCCCCATACTTTTGTAGCGA
>JADGBS010000411.1 GCA_015231325.1 Oligoflexia bacterium
CCACTCCAAGGCGTTACATAATCGAAAGACCTTGGAGATCTGCCTACCACCACTTTCTCCACGGGAATCAGGAAAATTTATTAAAGATAGAAGTTCTCTTGAGAAGGCCATGCTTTATATGTGCCTTGGAGGGATACCAAAATATTTGGAACAGATAAATCCGTCTTTATCTGTGGAAAAAAATTTAAATCAACTATGTTTTACTCCCAATGGATTTTTTGTAGAGGAGTATGAGACCATTTTTAAAGAACAATTTCGTGCAACAAAAATATACCAAAATATTATTGAATTGCTCACTTACAATTCACTAGGTATGAGTGATATTGCTAAAAAAATTGATGTACCAAAAGGAGGAGGATTAAATAGCTATCTTCAAAATCTGGTAAGGGCCCAATTTATTAGGGAATATCGCCCAACTTCATTTGATACTCGTCAAACTAATCAAGGTAATAAATTACAAAGACGGCCAAGGACGCGAACACAAAGATTTAAACTGACCGACTATTTTTTAATTTTTTATTTTAGGTATATTCATCAACATAAAGATCTTATTTATCATAACTCACAAAAGGCCAACCTATTTCGTTCGATTACTGCGTCTACATTTAGTAACTATTTAGGGTTTGCTTTTGAAAGGCTTTGCGAGGACGCAATTATGAGTATTTTAAGAGTGATTGATTTAGAGTTAACAGATATTGAAAGTATGGGGCCATATTTTCAAAGAAGAACTGGTGATTTAGATGTATCAAGCAATCCGCAAAATAATACGGAAGGTGTACAGATTGATTATATGATATGGAGAAGAGATAAAGTTTGTACCATAATGGAATTTAAGTATCATAATAAGCTTATGGGGATGGATGTAGTTCACTCGATGGAACAAAAGATAAAAAAATTAAATTTGCCAACTAATATATCGATAGAAAAAGTTTTGGTTTCGGCAAATGGAGTTAGCGCCTCTGTTAAAAACAGCAAATATTTTAACCACGTTCTCACTATTGATGATTTAGTGTGAGTTGCTACGGCATTATGCCAGCAGACTTATGGTACAGGAACGAGTCATGTTTATCATAAATATCGCAAGTCTCTACCATAAGTCTGCTGGCATAAAGCCGTAAATAAGATTAATTGAAAACGGAATCACGAAATCGCGCGAAATCGTGCCTGGAGAGAGTCGTGCCCAGGGGACATACTGCTGGCACCAAACCATCAAACACAATTCCAAATCCTTTGTTAATCCCAACTAGAAGTATCCTCATTATGTTTATGGGCCGCTTCCTCCCCGTGGGAAAGTAAGCACTCGATCCTCTTCTCTTACTGGTGGAGGTGCTGGTGGTGCCGGTGGTGCTGCCGCCGCTGGTGCCCTTGCTGCTGAATCTCCTCCTGAAGTATACCCTATGGTAGTACTAGTAGGACTAGCACCGCTAGCAGCGGTTGATGTTGATGAGGAGGAGGAAGATGCAGCAGGGGCCGATGATCCAGCAACGGCCGAACCATCACAACCTCCATCAGTATTTGGTGCCTTTAATACACAATCAACTGCTGTATCAAATTTTTTTTGTAACCTAGTAAGATAATTACCCATTGCCGAGGTAAGTTGCCTTCCACTATCGTTCCAATCAACTATCCCAGAGCATTTTTTCATCAAACTATCTTTAGTAGGAATTGCAGCACCCATGCCACCAAGAACAGCAGACTTTGTCGCTTCTTCAGAGGCCCTCTTATAAGCAATAACACTGGCAGACTCTAATTGTTTCTTTTGTTGTTCAAGAGCAAGCGTATTTGTATTAACCGCATTTGGATCGCTGATAGCTTTTTGCGCTTCCAATTGTTGAGCTTTTACTATTCCTTGATCTACTTGTTGAGATACCATTTGGGCCATAACAATTGCATCATAAGCATTAATGAATCTCTTGCAAGCGTGATAGTCTTGAGTTTGTGGGCCGCTACTTTTACATACTAAACTTCCAGACATCATCATGCTCATCATGGGATTGGCCCCGCCAGCAGCGGCCATTCCACCTCCGGCCTGCGCTCCACCCGCCATTCCTCCCATCATCATTCCGCCCATCATTGAACTTTTGGGAACAACGTTTTCTTCACCAGCTTCAGGTGCATCTTCAGTCGAATAAGAAGTCAGACCTTCAAGTGCCTGGCAAGCTAAAGCAGATTTGTAATCTTGATACGCCTCTTCAATTTGCTCTATATATATATCCTTTAATTTCTCTAGGGCCAAAATAACCTCTTCCTTTTTGGTCACCTTCACTATGCTAAATGGAGACTCCTTTGTATTTTGCGGAAGTTGTTTATCAAATCTTTTTATTTGTGTATCTAACACCTTGGCCTCTCTTAAAGTTTTTTTACCATGATGATATTCATCCACACAATATTTGTGTGAGACAGTTTTTGCGTCTGAATCATCTTCTTCCACCTGTGTGGTGTTTTGTGATGGTCTTTGATGAGCATTAGCATTAGGATGAGCATTAGCACGAGCATTAGCACGAGTATTAGCATGAGGATTAGCATTAGCATACATATCGGATTTAAAATTATCATTAAAAGTAATGAGAAGTGTGAAGGAAAGCGATAGGAATAAAAATCGAAATAAAAT
>JADGBS010000412.1 GCA_015231325.1 Oligoflexia bacterium
TGACTTTTTAATTGGCCACGTCCAATTTTAGTTTCAGAGGGAAAAATTGACTTGTGAGTAAAAGATAGTCCTTCAGGAAGGGGAGGTTCAAAGACAGATATTAAATGCATTATGGATTTTCCACCATGTATTTTTAGTTGTTTGTATTAAATCTAATATGTTTTTTCGAGCAGAATCTACTTCTTCAGAGATTTTCAAATAGGCCAAAATATTTCCCTCTAGAGACAATACATTATCAGAGGGGAAAGATGTTTCCGCAACCATAAGCTAAGGAAATATTATTGAATAGATATGTCGTTATTATTGCTATTAGTTGTAACTAGAAATAAACAACAATGACAGCTTTGTTATGACTTTTGATTTATTTTTTTAATTCTCTCAATATATTTTGATAAAAAATGAGTAACCAACATCCCGGCCATCATTATCGATAAATATTGGAAAAAGAGAATGAGATTAGAAGTTGAAGAATCAAAGTAGTCGTATGAGTAATAAAGAATAAGCTTATAGTACATTTCCATCGTAAAAAACGAATAGATACCATATCCTGTGAACAGCGCGATCAGTGGATATTTCATGCAAATAATCCGGGAAAAAAATTGTTTTATAAATTTGTGACTATAATTTAAATGCCTTCCCAGATGAATAGATATCAGCAAAAAGGCCCAATTCGCAGTCAAAACATGAATCTTTCGTATTGCTGCCATTACTCCCACCCTTCCTGACCCCATCATCGACACAGTTACAACAGAAAGTGAATCAAATATCATTTCGGCCATTAAAATAGAAGTTATCAATAATGTAATAACGACGATCAGGAGTGTTAAGTTTAAGAGTTTATTGAAATTAATTTGTTGAAAAATACTTTTGTATGAACAAATATTAATATAATGGTGAGCAATGAATAAGAGTAAAAGAATAAACCCAATAAGCGCATGAGCAAAATTGCCAGTAACCTTACACAGCATTGCAATCAATAAAAATATGATCATTATTAGATCAATAGTTATGCGCAATATTATTTTTTGTTTCAAGTAGAACTCACTTTTTACTTAGTAGTTTTAACTTCAACAACCAACTGCTTACATCATCTTGGGCCTGATTAACGCTGCCACCACGAACAGCAAGTCCATCTAGAAATTTAGCTTTAGGAGCAAGCGCTTTTATATCATCTACACTATTGCCCAACCGACTTCCATCGTGGGTACAGAAAGGAACTATCGTCTTCCCTGAAAAATCATGACTCATCAAAAAACTTGCTATAGGCATAGGAATCGTCCCCCACCAGTTAGGGTATCCAATGAAGATCACATCATATTTTTTAAAATCATCAACCTTAGTTTTAAGAGTAGGTCTAGCATTGGAACTTTTTTCTTGTGAAGCAATTTTCTTAACTGCTTCGTAATCTTGTGGGTAGCGTTTTACTGTCTGAATTTCAAAAATATCACTAGGAAGATTTTTATTAATCATATTGGCAATAACTCGTGTATTTCCAGAATGAGAAAAATAAGCAATTAATACTTTATTACTCAGTGAAGCTTGTTGTGCCAATGAGCTAAATGAAAATAAGATTAAGACAGTCACAACAATAATACGTTTAATGTTCATAAGACCTCCCTATTACCGTTTTAATTATTATCTAAGCACAGGCCAAATATATTCATCTACGACCGCGACTCCTCTTGTAACAATTGCGTAAACAGAAAATACTCAATATGCTCCCAATAACTATGCCGGTGATTAACAATAACCCACCTAGGGGTAGGGCCAATCCCACTTCATGTAAAATCCCCTCTTGGTCAACAGTCGTACCTACTTCACCAAGGTATAGACATATAAAACCAAATAATATCAAAATTGTACTGAATATCCAATAACGATAGTAATTACTCCCTTTTATCATGTTCCATATGGCAATGACTCCAATAATAATTCCTAAAATATGAAGATAGTGAATCGTTCCCATAAGAACATCTCCCTACGCTCAACCTAAGCGCAATGTTTATTAATCAATCTCCGTTAATAATTTTTTAATCGCATCTTCCTTCGCCTTTGCCTCGATATCTATCGTTAAAGGTGTCAAATTTTTCCATTGTTCCGGAAAATCTTCAACATTAATATAATTATGATGACTCCGTTTATTCCGCCCACTCCATCCATTAAGTGGCGATGAGAGGTGAAACATGGGTTCCCTATTCCAAGTTCTATAACAAAGTTTACTAGTCTCATCGATATTCATGTCCCATTTTGTTCCACTCAAAACACAACGATGATGGTGTATGTCGTAAACTAGTGGAACCTTAAGTTCATGGGATATGGGAAGAAGGTCACTCGGAACAAAAATCTTGTCATCATTCTCCAAGGTTAAACGCGATCTTAATTCAGAGGAAAGGTAGTTAAAATTGGTTTTGAATCGTTGTAGTGCTGATTTTTTATCACCATATGCTCCCCCCGCATGGATGTTAATTACATCAGCGTTTAATAGTTTTGCCACTGTGTTGTGGTATTCCAAATCTTGAATTGAATTTTCCACAACTTCTTTTTTGGGTGAATTAATAACCACGAACTGATCGGGATGAAAAGAAAGTCGAACATGGTAA
>JADGBS010000413.1:0-516 GCA_015231325.1 Oligoflexia bacterium
GTCCACAATATCGCTATCAAATATGTCATCCCTCCTAAATAAAATGACCATTTGACAGAATCAGGTATCATTCCCGCAGGTGCGGTATTGGACACATTGAAACAGTTGGTCATGACCCACGGAAGTGCAGACGCAATGATGGCCCCTAGACCAATAAAAAAGCTCTGAATTGCAAAACCGGCAGTACGTTGTTCCGAGGACAACATGTCTCCTACTATTGCACGAAATGGCCCCATCGAAATGTTAATGGAGATATCCAATATCCATAACATGATCGCCGCCATCCACAGCGTCGGAGAATTTGGCATAATAATTAACGCCATTGTTGCAAGCAATGCGCTAAACAGAAAATAAGGTCTGCGCCTACCTAATCGATCCCAGGTTCTATCACTCATGTACCCAATTATTGGCTGAATCAAAAATCCAGTCACGGGGGCGGCAATCCACAAAATTGGAATCTGATCAATAGCTACTCCCAGGGTTTCAAAAATCCGAGCGGCATTTGCGTTCTGTAAC
>JADGBS010000413.1:536-1053 GCA_015231325.1 Oligoflexia bacterium
CCAAAACTCATATTCCAAATCTGTGAAAAGCTAAGCATAGGCCGCCGCCGGAGCTGCAAACGCCGACGTTGACCTGGACCTAAAGCTGTGCCTGGACCTAAATCTGGACCTGAACTCGTCATGATGGACCCCCCTATCCTAATATGAAATAGACTGAAAAAATTTTCGGAAACGTTTCCGTTTATTGCAAAAAACGCAGAAAGATCAAGCTATAAATAAGCGTGCTGAAGTCTTTTCGTCAAGGGCCTTGCCTTAAATATGCCAATTTTAGTTTGATATCAATAAATAGTGAATTTTAGCTAGTCAATAAAAACCAACTAAGAGCATAAACATGCCTCCGTCGTGCTTTCACTAGTTTAAACGACCGTCTTAACCGGCCTAAACTGGCCCATTTTATTGTCTTTGCTTAAAATTCCGATTGCGAAGATAATTGATCCAAAGGAGAAAGTGAAATTAATGAGATTGACGAGATTAAAAAGATTAATGAGATTATGGAGATTATGGAGATTAACGAATT
>JADGBS010000413.1:1101-2596 GCA_015231325.1 Oligoflexia bacterium
GTAAATCAATCACTGGTATGGTTATAGTTGTGATTTTTGTTTTTATTTCAATTGCTGGTCTGACCTTCACTTCCGCGGTCAATTCTGGCGTCATTACGGTTTCCTCCCTTGATTCATCATTTGACCCTACTCTCACAACCATGACATCTTTTCCCAGTTGGGAAGAGCAATACTACTCAATGAGAATGAGTTCTGGTCTGCGTGTTGCTCCTTATTTTGGTACCATCCACTTCTGGGATCTAGATACCTATTCTCTGCAACAGCTGGAAAAAATCGCAATTAAAAGCATTCCCCCTAACATGCGTAAAGACTTCGCTAAACTCTTGCCCCGTACTCTTAAACTTACTGCAAAATACGATATAGACCCGCTGTGGGTGTTATCAATTATGTGGGTTGAAAGTCAGTATCGTACTTCTATTCAAAGTCCCGCTGGCGCTCGCGGCCCGATGCAACTGATGCCCTCTACTGGATCATTTCTGCTTTCTAGTAGCAAAGCATCTGAACCGTCATTGAAAATAGGTCCCCCATACCGCAAAGAGTTAATTCAGGCGGCCCTTGGACAAAAGAAAATAGTTGAGGCCAGAAAAAGTTTAACAAAAAAACGAAAATCCAAATCCTCGGTTACACCCTCAACTGCCTCTACTGCTACCACTAAGACCACAGCAATGGCGCCTTCGACGACAACGGTGACAACCCATAACAACAACGACCCCTATCTCAATATTGAGATGGGCATTGTCTACTTAAAGTATCTGCTCGAAACTTTCGAATCCCCTATACTCGCCACTGTGGCCTACAACATGGGGCCTAATTGGGTCAAACAACGATTGGAGAAAAAACTACCAGTCGGACTGGATAACCAATACTTAAGAAAGGTTAAGGAGATCTATGAGATCTTTTCAAAGGGAACAAGGCCAGCGACTATTCTGGAAGATTTGAACAAAAATTAAGCGCAATCCCGTTCAATCCCGTTCAATCCCGTTCAATCCCGTTACGCCAAAAACATCGCTAAGAATCGAACGCAGTTTAATGCTCCAACCCTCTACGATCTTTTGCTACTTGCTTGAAAATGTCAAATACTCTATACTCCTCCCCATGGCAAAAACCAAGAATGGGCCCAACCTATTCTACCTGGAGGATTCAAATGACTGAGAACGGTGACAGAGGCAACAACCTCGCCGCACAAATCTCCCCATCCCCAATACAAAAAGCAGTGGCAATCGATGGTCCTAGTGGCAGCGGAAAATCTACCATCGCAAAAAATCTCGCGCAGAAATTAGACCTGCTGTATGTCGACACTGGCGCTATGTTTCGCGCGGTTGCATACTACTGGTACCAAGTCGCCAAGGTGATCACTCCACAAGTAGAAATTGCTGAAGATGGAAATATAGATACTTTGCTGACCTCAATGGAAATGACATACTCCCCAAATTCCATCACCATCAACAATCTAGAGCTTACCCCTTACCTACGAGAACATGCGATTTCCACACTG
>JADGBS010000414.1 GCA_015231325.1 Oligoflexia bacterium
TGTAACTCTCCGCTCTTTCTCAGTTGTTTTATCGAAGTAGCGTAAACCCGCAAAACTTTATCTAATAAATCCTCTCCCAGGCGTTTATGTTCCTCTCGTTCCGCCTTTAACAGCCACTGCTTAATCTTGGTTTTCGCTCGTGATGTTCTAACTATTTTTAGCCAATCTTTTGACGGAGTTTGTGATTTATTGGTTAGTATTTCTACAACATCACCTGACTTCAACCGATATCTCAAAGGAACAATTTTGGCATTAACCTTTGCACCAACACAGGTTAATCCAATCTCCGTGTGAATGGAAAAAGCAAAATCCAATGGGGTTGAACCATCAGAAAGTTCTCGTACATCTCCGTTGGGAGTAAATACAAACACACCACCAGTATCTAAATCATTTTTAACCGCATCCATGAATTCAGAATTACTTTGCATGCTACGATTGAATTCCAACAAATCTTTAACCCAATCTAAATTACGCTTTCTGCCTCCTACCACCTTCTCTTTGTAAACCCAATGAGCGGCCACTCCCGTTTCTGCAATTTCATCCATTTCATAAGTTCTAATTTGAATTTCAATTCGCTCTGCTTTCGGTCCAATAACGGTTGTATGCAAACTTTGATAATTATTAATTTTAGGGATTGCTATATAGTCTTTGAAACGACCAGGGATAGGGGTAAATGACGAATGAATCACCCCTAAAGTTTTATAGCACTGAGTAATATTGTTAGTAATTATTCTAAAGGCCAAAATATCTTGTATCTGTTCAAACTCAACACTTCTTTGCTGAATTTTTTTATATATAGAAAAAAAATTCTTCGGCCGACCAAAAACATCCGCTTCTATGGAATACTCAGAAAGTTTGTCTCGTATAATTTCCACTACATCATTAATATACCGTTCTCTCTCTGATTTTTTCATTGCGATTTTTTCGGCCAACATGTAATAAACATCCGGATGCAAAAAACGCAAACAGAGATCCTCCAGCTCTGCCTTAACTGAATGAATTCCTAACCTACCGGCCAAAGGAACATAAATATCTAACGTTTCTTGGGCAACAGTTTTTTGTCTCTCTTCCGAAATATACTGAAGAGTACGCATGTTATGCATTCTGTCGGCCAGTTTAACAATGATCACTCGAATATCTTTGGCCATGGCGACAACCATCTTACGAAAATTCTCTGCTTGCCCTTCCTCTTTGCTACGAAATTTTATTTGAGAAATTTTAGTCAATCCCACAACAATTTGTACAGTTGTGGGTGAAAACTCCCGTTCTAATTCTTCGGCGGTTACATCACAATCTTCTATTACATCGTGCAACAGTCCCGAAATAATACTATCTATATCCATCCGCAATTTAATTAGCATTGCCGCTACATTCATGGGATGAACAATATAGTCCTCTCCAGAACTACGCTTCTGTCCACGGTGAGCATTGTCTGCAAAAAAATATGCTTTTTTTAAAAGATCAAAATTGGCATCAGGATAATAAATCTCCACCCGTTTTACCAACGTCTCTAAATTCAAATCGTTTTCGTGGGCAAAACTAAGTAGGTTCATAATGTAGCTTCATAAAATAAGTTCATAAAATAGACTCACGAACTGAGCTCAGGCGAATCGATTATACTTTTAACAATATTTTTTAGAGTATTATAACTTTCTTCCAAAAATTCATTGGTAACCAAAAAATCATAATCGTTTTTACGCAACAACTCTTTTTTTGCATTTTCGACTCTTCTGGCAATTACCTCGGGTGCATCAGTTCCTCTAGCTTTGAGCCTTCGTTCTAACTCATCAATTGATGGCGGCGCTATAAAAATTGCTTGAGCTCTTTGACCAAAAATTTTTTTTATATTATCCACGCCCTGGACATCGATATCCAATAAAACATATACTCCCTGCTCTAGTTGCTTTTCTATAAATATTTTAGACGTACCGTAATAATTTGCATGTACCTCGGCCCACTCAACAAATTCCCCACGATCTCTTCTTGAAAAGAAATCATCTTTAGTTACAAAAAAATAATTCTTCCCATCAACCTCTCCCTTGCGCATATCTCGAGTGGTATAAGAAACTGACACCTTTATCTGAGGAAAATCCTTCTTTAGTAGGGAAATAAGAGTAGATTTTCCTGCTCCAGAAGGAGCGACAATGATTATTAATTTTGCCATTTTGAGCATGTAAAAACCTGGGACTAAGGATTATAAAGTATAAAGACAGATATTAATACTAAACGATAGCAATAGAGTAACAATAAAGTACATAGATATCAATCAATATCTAGTCCTGTTTACTGGCCCATCCCCTTACCCTACCACTCTCGAAGTAAACATACTTAGGCCCCCCATAACTATAAAACAACCAGCGCTCATTTTCTCGCACAGGGTCACCCGCTACATCAATTTTTAAAGGCCTTCCCCAACTCTGCATCACTAACTCTTTGGACATACCCAAAAAAATCTCACGATTACGAACTGCAACCTCTTCCCGCACTGTTAATCCATCTTCGCGATAGTTTGGTGCTCGAGCAGCAAGATATTCACTGCGCTCCCTTATTCC
This sequence comes from Oligoflexia bacterium, assembly GCA_015231325.1. Classification (GTDB taxonomy): domain Bacteria; phylum Bdellovibrionota; class Bacteriovoracia; order Bacteriovoracales; family Bacteriovoracaceae; genus JADGAN01. Next base: position 2,553 of record JADGBS010000414.1, read on the forward strand.
TTTTAGGCGCAAGAAAAAAAATTCTCTCTGAAACATTCGTAAG
>JADGBS010000415.1 GCA_015231325.1 Oligoflexia bacterium
TGAGTGGTCCCGCAGTAACCTCTTCATCTATTGTTTTAGGGAAAACACCGGTCAGAGACTGAACGCCTAAATCAAGCACAGTTATTAGATTTTTACTTCCGCTAATTCGGCACTGATCGATTTCGTAAAAATTCATATTTATTAAATCTCTGTTTATTGATAAGTTTTTTGTTTGTTTCTAACTTTTATCGATTAAGTACAGCACCAACCACCGTCTACATCCAACACATGGCCAGTTATATATTGCGACATATCGCTCGCAAGAAATGTTAACGGCCCTCGGAAATCATCTTCCGTTCCCATACGGGCTAGAGGCGTTTTGTTTATATATCGCGAAACAAAAATCTCTGATTGTTTCCTAAATATGCCACCAGGCGAAATAGCATTAACCCTAACTTCTGGTGCAATTGTAGTCGCAAGCCACTTCGTTAATTGTATTAGACCAGCTTTAGATGCCCCATAAGCGGCGGGATTCGACATATCAGTATTTTCATACAATCTCCAATCTGGGGCGTGCTTAGCGTATATGGAAGCAATATTGATGATGCTTGCTCCCTTTGATAAACGCATTAATGGGGTAAAACCTTTACATAGATGAAAAGCCGCGGTTAAGTTGACCTCTAAGGCTCTCCGCCAAGTTTCTACGGTTTGCTCTTCAAAAGGCACTCCCCATCCCTCTAATTTCGAATCACCTACAAAGGCGGCATTATTAACCAATATATTGAGTTTGTCGTTATATTGAGTAACGCTTTTGATCAAAGTCTCACGTGACTCAAGACTTTCAAGATCACACGCTACGATCTGTACATCTATTTGATATTGTTTTTTTAATTCCTTGCCTATCAAACTTAATTTTCCAATTTCTTTGTCTACTAATACCAAATCTGAACCTAGGCTTGCCAATGTATCAGCAAATACTTTTCCTAGATTGCCTGCGGCACCAGTAACAAGTGCTCTTCTATCCTTCAGGTTAGGAATTTGGCTCATCATTAACTGTTGACCTTGTTTGACTGTATTAAGCATTCTGCAATTCGAAAATCCCACTCAGTATCTATATCAAGCGCTCTCTCTTTAGGTACACGAACCACTCCTACAGATCCTTCAAAGATTGATAACTTGCTCAAAACAAAATTAGGATTTACAACATAAGCGACAGTTGTTATGTCAAAGACATCAGGCACTTCCTGTCTACGCGTATATTTTCCGGAGTTTTCAATGACTAACTTCGCCTGACCATTTTCAGCAATTGAAACCATGTTGAAGTAGGGGCTTCTGTTTGCCTCTGTTACAGCCAAAACAATATCGAACTTTCCTGAAATGTAATGATTAATACAATTTTCGATATCTTCCGTTGCTCTCAGTGGAGCAGTGGTTGGGACCGAAACCATTATTTCTGGTAACTTACCTTCATTTTCAAGCAAATAGGTTAATGCATGTCTCCATGCAGACCATTCTGGCGAGTCATCTTGTGCAAGTTCCGCCGGTCTCAGAAAGGGAACTTCTGCTCCATATTGAATTGCGACTTTCGCGATTTCAATCGAATCAGTTGAAACAATTACTCTATTGATTTTTTTTACTGCTTTTGCCTGTTCTATCGACCAAGCGATTAATGGTTTATTTCCTAGCTTTTTAATATTCTTTCCTGGCACGCCTTTAGATCCACCGCGTGCGAAAATAAATGCAATCGCCGTCATTGATTATTCTCGTTAAGCTTTGTGTAATTTACCTCAGTCCTTAGCCCTGTTAATGAAGACTCACGTACTGCCTCTATTATATTTAAAACTGCTAAGCCATCATTTAACGATTCAAACCTGCCTGTCTTATCATTTAAGCAAAATAAAAAATCTTTCCATTCTTCTACATAACTTTCGGCGGCCTGTTGTGTACTTTTATATATTTGAATAAATTGCTTTTGGACTGCAGAGTAATGTTCTATAGAACCTGAAAGGCCATCCCATCTTAAAGTGCCCTCCTCCCCCACGACTGTGCATACTCGAGTTGGCTCTTGGCGAACAAAATCTAGGCTAACGTTTGCAATGATTGGGGTTTCCGCATTAATCGATCTAAATTCAAAAATCATCATTGCGCTATCTTCCACATCAATTTCTAATTTGCTCTGTTTTCGTAAAACAGCCATTGTCCAATTCACATCACCAAACACCCATCTTAAATAGTCAAGTTCATGACTGAGTTCTAATAAAACGCCACCTCCAAGATCTGATCTTGCCGACACACCTCGTCTGTAATCGGCCTCAGGGCGCCAGGATTGTAATTCTTGGCCTACAACACTGTGCACTGACAAAACTCTTCCACATTTCCCTTCGGATATAAATTTTTTGAAATGCTGAAGTGAGTGCAAGTATCTTAAGTTGTATCCCACTAAAACTTTAGATCCTGATCTTAGAGCTATATTATTTAATTCCTCAACGCCATTCTCATTTATTGATAACGGCTTCTCTATCAACAGATGCGCACCAATTTCCGCAAGGGGCCTGGCAACGTTTATGTGGAAAGGCGCAGGATTAGCCAGTACCGCGATTTCTGGAAGAAATGCTATAGCCTCATCAATTCGACAAAACACACCATTTG
>JADGBS010000416.1 GCA_015231325.1 Oligoflexia bacterium
ATTGAGGGATTGTAACGATTCTCTGCGACTAAAAATTCTTTTAAATCGTTGATAAGTGAATTGACGTAATAGATAGAATTGATATACGAATTTTTTAAAACAGTTGGATCGGTTTTTGAATTAGGATTCAACCCCAATTGCGAAGGATTTTTGTAATTAAGCATTTTATCTGGATTCCAGAGATATGGGTTATGCACATTGTAGAAGTAGATAAAGAAAACATTTTTGCCATTATTATTTTGTTGAATTTGTTTTTTTGCAAAATCCAGCACCGCTTCATCATTGTTATCTGTAACTTTCAAACCTGCATTATCCGTTTTGCAATCATCAACTAGAGCTGTATCGAAACCGAAAAAGTTTACCATGCTGTATTCCCAAGAGAAAGCTTTAGGCAATCCCTTTATGCAATCAAAATAATACCCACTTAAATTTATTTTGTATCCTAATTTTTCAAATAGTTTCATCCCCCAAGCTCCCATTCCGTCCTTATCTTCCTGGCCAACAGTTTCCTTTGAGATCTCCGTCATCGCCATATATGCCGGAAGAGAATTGAAAATTGAATACGTTGAATGTTGAGTTGCGGTAGAGTTGGCAACCATTCGCGGAGAGATGCTATCTCGCTTTAGAGACTGAATGGCGGGGGCGTATTTTTCAGTATAGTCTTCACGTAATGTATCAATAAAAATAAAAAAAATGTCATTTGGTAATTGGGCATCCTTTCCAGATTGCTTAATTTCAGCTGCATATTCATTGATCAATTTATCAAGTTTTTGTTTATCAACAAATTTAATAAATTTTTGTTTACTAACGTCTACATTGAAAGTACTTGAATAAGTCGCTGAGAAACATTTGTTTTCAGGAGCTGATCCGTTTGAACAGGAATAAATCGCAAAAAGCAGTACCAAACACATAGAAATCTTCGGTAGAGTAGATATATTATTCATTCAAATCTCCTTACTCAAGATCTAGGAAAAAACCACCATAAGTAGTTATTCGTCATTTCGTTGAGAATTCTTTAGAAGGCCTAAGTATGACACTTCGGTGGCCACCGAAAATAAAAATTTGGCACATATATATAGAAAAATAGAAGATTTCCCTTCAAAACGTCTCTCTGCAAAGCAAGCACTATCTAAGTGCGAAGAGAAAAAGTGATTTCTAAAGTAACATTATCATGATAAAATTGCATCGGAGGTAATTTTATCATGATAGCGCAAATTAAACCTAGATTGTTACAGATTGATCTTCCTAAGGGTAAATCGACATTTTTATGGGGTCCGAGAAAAGTCGGAAAAACTTATTGGCTGAAGAATCAATTTTTAACTGAACATAATAAAAGAATCCATCAAGAAAACACTGTGTACTTGGATATGCTCAAAACGGATATTTTGACTGATTATCTAGTGCGCCCGAGTTTACTCAGAGAGCGCTATCAACATCACCCCGCCCGTTTGATAATAGTGGATGAGATTCAAAAGGTTCCTGGACTGTTAGACGAGGTGCATTGGTTAATCGAAAATACTAACAAGTCTTTTATCTTGACCGGCTCTAGTGCCAGAAAGTTAAAACGCAGTCATGCGAATATGCTCGGTGGCAGAGCATGGAGAAGAATCATGACTCCCCTCTCTATAACTGAAATTAACAAAATTGACCTGGAACATATTTTAAATGCTGGTCTGTTGCCATCACATTACCTGTCGAATACACCCATCGAAGAGTTACGTGGTTATGTTGCTGACTATCTAAAAGAAGAAATTATCGATCAGGCAGCGGTTCAAAATGTACCAGCGTTTTCAAATTTCCTGAATGTGATCGCAATTACTAATAGCGAATTGTTAGATTACACTAAAGTTGCTAGTGAGTCAGGAGTATCATCGAGGGTGGTCAGAAGTTATTTTGATATATTGGAAGACAGCTATTTGGGTTTTAGGGTACCGCCATGGACTAGGTCAAAAGAACGCAGAACGATTCGAACCGAAAAATTTTATCTATTCGACGTAGGAGTGGCGAATTATTTAGCGCATAGGAGCGTGCGCGAGGGGTCAACTGAATTTGGTAAATCCTTCGAACATTTAATCCTGATGGAATTGAAGGCCTTTCAGGCCTACAAAAATCAAGAATTGCCAATAAATTTTTGGAGAACGGCCGCTGGACAGGAAATAGACTTTATTCTGGGAAATGGAGAATTAGCTATAGAAGTAAAGGCCAAAAAAAAAGTGCTAGAGAGAGATCTGAAATCGATGGCCGTGCTTGCTGAAGAGGTGAAGGTGAAAAAACGGATAGTGGTCTCTCTGGAGTCAGTACCCAGAAAATTACTGACCGGAGAATTGAAGGGAGTCGATATTTTACCTTGGTCAGAATTTATTGCTCGATTGTGGGCCGGTGAGTTTCTATAACCCTCTGTATCAAGAACGGTTGCATTTTGATCGTTGCTTTTGCTAGACTGAACATCTTTATCAATTTCAACTAAATAATACATTCCTGCACGAGGTCAATAAAAGATACCACGAGACCTTTATCTCCTATAACCGATATTCCGCGGTTAACTATTCCGGCCTCTAAATCATAGAATTTTTATAAACAA
>JADGBS010000417.1 GCA_015231325.1 Oligoflexia bacterium
GGGTTACATCATCATTGCTTGTAAGTAAGATTCAATCATCAAAAGGAATAAGTCTTGCTGCGAATCCTCTGAGCGAGTATGGTTACATTGAAAAAAAAATTCACATATTAAAATATATTAGCGATGAGGGATATCAAAGAAAAATTGGAAAACAACTCAAGAAAGATCAAAACGTTGGTAGATAAAAGTAAAACTACTCTGTCCAGAGGGATTAATATTCATATTTTGACGACCTATTGGGAAATTGGAAAAACAATTGTAGCTAAAGAAAAGAAAGGAAAAGTAGATCCTGTCTCTGCACGAAAATTAATTTTAGATTTGTCTAAAATTATAACTAGGGAAATAGGCAAAGGTTTTTCACGTTCCAATATATTTAATATGAGAAATTTCTATCTCAGTTATCGAGATGTCCAGACACTGTCTGGATATCTGGGCCGGTCACACTATTGTGAGTTATTACTCATCGAAGATCTTAAAAAAAGAAGTTTCTACGAGAAGGAATGTGTTAATTCTTATTGGTCAGTGCGAGAACTAAAAAGGCAAATTGAAAGTATTTTGTTTGAAAGGCTTCTTTTATCGGAGGGTAATACCAATAAGAGAAAAGTTTTGGACCTTGCAAAGAGAGGACAAATTTTAAATAAACCTGGAGATATGATAAAAGATCCTTATGTTTTTGAGTTTCTAAATCTACCTGAAAAAAAGCCAATTACTCCGGGAATTTCTGAATTTGATCAAGATAAAATGGCTAATTGATCGTTTTTTTGTTAAAGCGGATATCTATTAGATTCGACAAGGAATTATCCTCGTAATGGCACCAGGGACAGATGTTAACGTGGTAAAGAAGAAGACATAAGCTCAATTAATTTTTGACGTGGATAGGTGAGTAACGAATTGCAACATTGATAACAAACCTATTTGAGTTGCTTGAAAGGACATTAATATTATAAAGCAAAACTAATTTAAAATATTCTCATTATGTAGAATTATCGTGCCTAATTGTGCGGGGGCAGGCGTTAGCGCGGAGGGAGATATAAGTCAGTTTACTCAGATTTTACCTTTGTGTTGCTTATCAGCATTCCACGAAGATTATGCGTATCGCATTAAAAAAGGAGCGTTATATGTTCATTAAATGCAGAATGTTGTTTGTTTTTATTATAGTTATTTTGTGTGCAGGGATAACAAATACAGCAACGGCTGCAGCTGCAGCCGTTAGTACATCTTTACCAATCACTCCACTATATGGCGTTTTTACTTCCATTAATTATGATGTATTTATAAAATGTTACAACCAAAATGGAGAAAATTTAGGAGGAGGTGCCTTTGGAACTGTTTATAAACACAACAAAAATATTAGTAGTAATGAAGAATGGCTTAAAATTTGTGAAGAGTATCCATCTTATGTGACCGTAAAGCGAGCAAACATTAAAAGTAATTTCAGTGTAGCGGATAATGAATGTGATGCTAATCGTAAATTAGGACAAGGAATATGCTTAGTTGATTCATCAGGAAAAAAATTTTTGGTTATGAATTTTTATGATGGTGAAAATTTTGATGAGAACTTTTTGCTAAATACTATTTTAAATCTAATGAGCAAAGTTTCAAGAGGATGTGTCGTCAATTTAGCGTTCGGCATAGATGGTTCCAGATATAACGGAGAATATCCTGTTTTGATAAGAAAAAATAACGGCAGATATGAATATCGAAATAAACGATCAGAATTTTTCACGATAAGAGACGAAAATGCCATTGGAAAAATAGATACTATTCTTAACGGGCAGAGACCTGCAAGTACTGCCATTATGTCGCAAAATGATCAAGTAGAGCTATGCAAGATACTTGTATCGAGAGGAGGTCATGTCCCACTAGAACAAGTGGTTACGGAAAAAATCGTTAGAGGTTTTAAAGATGAATTGGCCGTTCTCATCGCAAGCGATATTTGCCACGAAGATTTGCATTTTGGAAATATAATGTATTTTTCCAAAGGATCAGATGATTTTGGTATCAAAATCATCGATTTAGGACAATCACTGGACACATCTATATTGGATGATAAAGCGAAATCCAATTGTATTATAAATGAACTCAACAGTGCCTGTATATTTATCAAATCTATTTTGAGGCCAAATAACCTAAATTGCGATTCTTTTGTACAAAATATAAGCCACAGCAGGTTAATCCAAGGCAAACAAGAAATTATGGATATTATTGAAAATTTGGGTCGGTAACCCTAATTAAAAATTTTCGCCCTGCTACTACCGGGGTTTGTGTCCAGAAGGTATTAAGTAAATACTTTTTGATTTTTTTTATTTTTTCCTCTCAACGGTCTTATCGTAAAAATTATTGGCCCTGATTAATGATATTGGCCAGATCCATTCCTGTTGATAAGTAAAATAAAAGCCCAATATGGAAATATCAACTTATATCCCTTTCACCGCGTAATCCCCCCCTCGAGCACAATTAGGTCCGATAAGCACATTGGAAGTAATATTTTCTGGCGCGGCATTTTCAAGGGTGTCTATGGACATTTTTTCCGTCATTGTCTCATA
>JADGBS010000418.1:0-426 GCA_015231325.1 Oligoflexia bacterium
CAGCAAAATACCCAAAAGAATCATCACAAAGGGGAGCATCAGTTCCAAAATAGGCTCTTGTAAGCGAATCTCTCACGGATAGAAATTTTATACCAATATCTTTGCATTTTTGAGTTGATTCTTCATCAGCTTGCACACCTGTAGATATAATCTTCAATCCAAATTTTTTTGCACCAAGTAACACTTTAATATATGTTTCACTCCAGTTTTTATTTAAGTATCCTCCACCATACAGATGGAAGATTCCTTGTAGTGGACGCCTTGTGCTGATGAATTGTGAAGGGGTAATGAAACTTATCCTCATTAGAAAAAACCGCCGTTTTAATCTGGGTACAAGATCTGCATTACAAATAAACGATACATTGCAATTTTGTGCTATATACCAGTCTATCCATCCTTTTGCCTGAATATAATCACCATAATTAT
>JADGBS010000418.1:444-2546 GCA_015231325.1 Oligoflexia bacterium
CTCCAAGAAGGTAAATATTCTTCATAAGTAGATTATAATGGAGTACTATGCCAGATACATCTTGTATCGATAAAAGAATCTATCTAAAAAATCAAACAGATTTTTATAAGGACGTTGCGTATTTCATTCAAACTTCACATTTTTATTCATTCCTATCTCTTTTTCCTTCGTTGAAAAATGCGATTAAGGAGATCACTTCATATACACATAGAGGGTCAAAAAATATCGAAATTGATAGTATGCGTCTAAAAAATAGGCTAGAGTATGTCCAAAACTCGCTCCCTTATAAAATATGGCAGTTTTTAAGTAGTATTCGCAAGGCTATTCTTTCAAAACGATTCAAAACTCAAAACGTTGCAAATACCAAATGGCCTCAGAATCTTCCACTTATTAGTGTTATTATTCCATGCTTTAACTATGGAGGGTATATTACAGAAACCATTGCGAGTATTCGCAATCAGACCTTTCAACGTTTCGAAATCATTGTTATAGATGATGGCTCCACAGATCCTGCAACTCTCAATATTCTTCATGAATTAAAAGATGTAAATATAATTCATCAGTCAAATTGTGGTCTGCCTGCAGCTCGTAATAGAGGCATTATGTCAGCAAAAGGCAAATATGTCTGTTGTTTGGATGCAGACGATTTACTTGAGCCTACGTATTTTGAAAAGTGCCTCCTTCAGCTTGAATCGAAAAACCTTGATATATGTTACTCATATTTTGAACAATTTGGTGAATCACAAGTAAAATGTACCCGTCCAAACTTTTTTCTGACTTCACTTATATTTTCAAACTGTGCAATTGTCCCGGCAATTTATAAGAAGTCCCTTTGGGAAAGAGTACATGGGTATGATGAGATTATGAGAGATGGGTATGAGGACTGGGAGTTTTATATTCGCTGCGCAAAAAATGGCGCGGTCGGTGGAGTGATTCCTGAATATTTATTCAAATATAGAGTGCATAGTGACTCCATGCTCTTCCAGAGTAAGAAAAGACATCTTGAGATACTTGAATATATTCATAAAAAACATGCTGATTTATTTGGCAATCTCCAAAAACAAATAGAGTTAGAAAATAATCAGAAGATAAAATATATAGTCTCCGATCCTCTCATTAATCTATAATTCTTGTATTTAATCTCTCGCTCTGTTAGCATTTCCCCATGAAAAGAAAGCTCACCGTCTGCATTCCTTGCTACAACGCTGAGAAACATATTAAAGAAACGATAAAGAGTGTTCTTGCTCAAACCTATCGTGAATTCAACCTCTTTATTATTGATAATAATTCCACAGATAAAACACTATCCCTTATTTCTAAAATAAAAGACAAACGAATAGCTATTTTCAAGAATAAAAAAAATATTGGCATGTTTGGAAACATGAACAAGTGTATTCAGATGACCAAAACTCCTTATTTAAAAATTCTCTGCGCGGACGATATATTATTTCCTGAATGTTTAGAAAAACAGGTGGAGGTACTTGAAAAAAATGATAAAGTGCATCTCGTATATAACGCAAATAGAATTATCAATGATCATGAAAAGATCCTAACAACACGTCGCTATTTCCCATCAAGCAGAAAAGTAAATGGAGGAGCACTCATTAATAGTATTCTCAAGTCAGGACGAAATCCCGTAGGGGAGCCATCAAATGTAATGCTTCGAACAAGTATTTTGAAAAGAAATAAGCTAGTTTTCGATGAAAGTCTGAAGTATATTAGCGACCTAGAACTCTGGATACAAATTCTTCTTCATGGGGATGGATACTATATTAATGAGGTCTTAAATGCGTTCCGCATCCATACCAATTCTGGAACCTATTCACTCTACGTAAATGCTATCAAGGAACACTCAAAACTAGTATCCCTTTATGGTGAATATATAGACCTTTCAATCGCGGACATTATCGTGATTAATATGAAGCTTTATCTGAATCTCCTCATCAAGTCCATTCTCCTAAGGTTTATTTGATCCTATCCATTTTTGTCATCCTCGGGCTTGACCCGGGGATCTATACAATTTACTTTTCCTGGATTCCCGCCTTCGCGGGAATGACGTAAGGATTTTATTTATTCTTCACACCCCAATCGTAGGTGATGAT
>JADGBS010000419.1 GCA_015231325.1 Oligoflexia bacterium
TAGTGAATTGAATGAGGCGAGTGAAAGAGGAGTTAAGACCAAATTGTTGCTGTTTAAGGCCGTGGGTAGTTGTCTTGAACAGTTAAAGTTGCTAGAGCTTTTAGAAAAAAAGCAGAAGAGTGACAGAAATGATAGTGATGAGGAAGTTTATGTTTTTTTCTATAAAGGTGAAAATTTTTATAAATTAGAGGGAAAAGACTTAAAAAAAATTGAACGAAGGTGGCAGTTGGTCGAAGAATTTGGTTATTACATACCGCGGTGGACTCAAAAAGAACAATTTTTGGATGCAGAGCGATCTGATCTTTGCGGTGAAAAAAGGTTTTTACTCGGTTTTAAATTGAAAAAAAAGGTGGTCCTATAGGACCAAAAGAAGATTTTAGGGCCCTGCACTATAAAGAGCTTGTCAATCCTATCGATTATTTCTTAGAGTTAAGTTGTGTTGATTTATTCAACGATTCGGCATTCCGGAAACTCAATACCAAACCTTGTTCGAAGGAAGTTCTATGGGTCAGATCATAGCTATCGCTAATCAAAAAGGTGGCGTCGGTAAAACGACGACGTCTATTAATTTAAGTGCATGTCTTGCAGTGGCCGAAAATGAAAGGGCAGCATTAGCACCAGCAATCAGACCCTGCCCCGCTGCTTCTTCATAACCAGAAGTCCCATTAACCTGACCTGCGAAAAATAGCCCAGGAATGTCTTTTGACTCTAAGGTTTTGCTTAATCTCGTTGCGTCAAAAACGTCATATTCAACCGCATATCCAGGAATGGCCAATTGAACATCTTCAAACCCCCGAATTGTGCGTAAAAATTCCTCCTGAACATCCACAGGCAAACTAGTGGATAGCCCATTAGGGTAGAGAGTATCTAATTCAAGTCCTTCCGGTTCTACAAAAACATGATGCACATCCCTATCCGGATATCTATTGGCCTTGTCTTCTATACTTGGACAATATCTTGGGCCAATGGCCGAAATATCACCATTGAAAATGGGAGAACGACTTCTATTCGCTCTGATTACTTGCATAGTTTGACTATTGGTCCAAGTAATGTGGCAACTAACCTGACGAAGGGCCCGCTGCGTTGGCGGATGCAAACAAGAAAAATTTCTGGTCAATGGATCTGACGGCTGCTCCTCCATTACACTAAAGTCAACACTACTACTTACCAACCGTGCAGGAGTTCCCGTTTTAAAACGCAAAGGATAAACACCCATATCTAAAAAAATCTCAGCAATACCAAGAGAAGCTGGCGAGTTTACTCTCCCCCCCAACTCTTTCCTTTCACCAAAATGCAATTTCCCACGAAAAAAAGTCCCTCCAGTCACTATCAATTTTTTCGAAAAAATAACCAATGTATTTTCACAAATAATCTTAAATGTATATCCACCCAAATTCTGTATGCCAAAAGTTTTTTCGTCTACCTCAGGCCTAACTATCTCTACGCTTACAACATTTTCTTGTAATAGCGATAATTTTGAATGTTCCAACAACATTCTTGTCGCATTCTTAGAATATATTTCTTTGTCAATCTGAATTCTAGTAGATTGAACCGCAAATCCCCTTGAAGAATTCAGGGTACGGTACTGAACAGCAGAAATATCTGCCAATTTTCCGATCAAACCCCCTAGTGCATCAATTTCCCTAACAACTTGTCCTTTAGCAACCCCTCCTATTGCCGGATTACAGGGGGCAGACGCCACGGCAACTTGAGGTAGTGTTACCAAGGCCACATCAACATCCATTTGCGCAATAATATTGGCCGCTTCAATACCTGCATGGCCAGCTCCAATCACTACCACACTAAAAAATCTCACCTGACCAGCAGGAGTACTTCTATTCATAGTTTTATCCCTGTACCTACACCTATACTAATACCCATACCCGCAAAGGTGTTCCACGTAGAACATAATAATGTCTTTATTATTACGAATATCACGATTAATAGTAATCTTAATATTAATTAGACGACTACTTATTTTCCTATGCAAAAATTTTCAAAAATAGATTTCAAAACATCATCTGAAGTGGTTGAGCCAATCAACTCTGAAATAAGTGAACCAATATAATCAACTAAACCCATCACAATGCCTATATCTGGCATCTCCGAACTTTCATCCCTTCGCATCAACTGCTCTACTTGAGAGCAACCCTCAAAAATTTTTTTTATTAGATAACGATGTCTCTCCAAAATAATGGGCTCCTGCCCTACAAGTAACCCATATTTACGCTTAACAGCGTCGAACAGAATCTCTTCAAGTGGTCCTATAGGACCACCAACAGGAGTACCATCAGCTCCTGAACTTTTTCCAATATGGACTTCTAAACCATATTTAGTAGACACAAAGACATCGTTAGAGGCCAAACTTTCCCTAGAAGCAGAAAAAGCAGGAAGATCACTATGGGTTAGAACTAACAAATCCACCTCAATACCCTTAAAATGCGAAAGATTTTCACAACTAACATCGAGAGGATTTAAAACCAAAATCTTGAAAAAGGCCGAAGCAATCATCTGTAAGCTGTTCTTTATTCCCTCATCCT
>JADGBS010000041.1 GCA_015231325.1 Oligoflexia bacterium
TGCTGCGGATCTTCCTGTTCACGGTGTAATTACTCGATATGACTTCAATGATATTAAGCATGAAATTTTAGATGTTCGTACAGATGTAAATTGTAGATAAACCAGAAAAAGGTTGTTTTTTTATTTAATTAACTTAGGAGGATATTATGTCACTAGTTTCACTTCGTACACATGTTGTTTTAACTGCAACTGCATTATTGATGAGCTTGTCATGCTTTGCTTATGATATCAATCAACTGGCCAGAGTTAAGAGTGCAGTTTTAAGGGCAAAAAGGGTGGCGTCCAATGAACAACAAGGAGTAATCTAAAAATGAAAAATACGAAAAAAAAACTAGGTATTCACTCAGAAACACGTCTTGAATATATTGAAGTGTCACCAAACATTTGTTTGCATGTTCGTGACTGGGGAGAGGGGCGACCGATTGTCCTTATCCCAGGCTGGCCTTTTTCAGATGAAATGTATGATTATCAGATGACAGAGTTAGCGGAGAAGGGATTTCGTGCAATCAGTATCTCTCTTCGAGGATTTGGTGAATCAGATAAACCTTGGGGTGTATATAATTATGATGTTTATGCCGACGATTTAAAAAATATCTTTGAGCAACTCGATTTGGCGAATGTAACACTTTGTGGTCATTCTATGGGTGGTGCTATCGCTATTCGATATATGTCTAGAAACAGGGGAGATCACGTTTCTAAACTGGCCCTTTTTGGTGCTGCTGCCCCTCTCTGGACAAAACGTGAGGATTATCCACATGGGATTAACAAAGCAGATGTGGATTTGCTTATAATGGGCATTCACCAGGATCGTCCAAAACTACTTTCTGATATTGGCAAGAAGTTTGGACTTTCTGAAGCGACACTGAATCCGGGTCTTTGGTCTTGGCTCCAGAACATTGGGATGAAGGCATCACCTTATGCCAGCGCCCAGAGTCTGATTGCCCTTCGGGATACTGATCTTCGTTCTGAAATGTCATCAATTTCTGTCCCTACGGCGATTTTTCATTCGGTAGATGACAAAATATGTCCTTTTGTGTTTGCGGAAGAAATGTCAAAAAAAATTAAAAAATCTAAAATTATTCATTTCCAAAATAGTGGACATGCTCTTTTTGTTGAGGAAAAAGAAAAATTTAATTATGAACTGATAAATTTTGTAAGTGAAGGATAAGCTTTCCGATGAAGTCATTGCGCTATAGCTATATGCGTGTTAGGGATTATGTTGAAATTGCTTGCTTGCTTTGTATATCTGAAATTTCCCACATCAAACAATACATGCTTTTTCTTTTGCAATGAAAAAATGGAAGATATTGATAGCCTTTATCACCACAGTTTGTCCCCCAACTATTTTTTACGATGAAATAACCTCCCCCAAGGATCTTTCGATTTATTTTATACCCCACTATGGCCATTGCATGTCCACCTCCGTTAGGGATTGATAGTGGATTAACTATGCTTGCGCATTTAGATAGTCCTCTGCTGGTAGATGTTCCTAGATAAACAGGATGTCCTTTGGCCAACGCTTCTAACGCTGCTTGAATATTATCTGCAATATAATTTGATGCATGAAGTTTGCTGTTGGCGTGTTTCAGATAATTATCATATGGTTTAAAGTTCTTTTGTGGCCAGTATTTTTCCTCTACAATATAATTTTTTTTTGCCGCATTGATAGCATTTCTTACATTGGGAAAAGAGTATGTACTCCAGAGGTGCCTTTCAGATAAATCAATTTTTTCATATTTAGATAATAAATCGGTGGTGGCAACTAAGCTATCATCTACCACTTCGATATGAGTGGCCGATCTTTGCTTTTGCCGATGGTTGATAAAATTTTCCATCGCCGCTGCTAGACCAAATGCTGTACATGTCCCTCCGAATTGCTTTTTTACTGAGGAGTCAAATTTTCTTAGATCAACAATGTCAGGAATAGATCGGTCATTGATACCCTTATCAATATTTGATTTTCGGTCTCTTTTGGATTGAATTTCTTCGATCATTTCTGGAGGAAGGACATTTTTACTTAACTCTGTAGGTACATCAACGTCTTGATTTTGATTTTTAGAGGAATAATAGTCGTCAGTTGTCCTAAGCGCGGACATTTCCTCCAATGCTGCTGATATATTTTGGTCATTTATGAATGCTCCGGCATTATCAACAACCATAATCAAAATTAAAAATAATCCGAAAAAAATCAACAGAAAAGAGAAAGAACTTTTTGTTTTCATAGAGACCTCGCAAGTTGGGATGATAAATCTTTGGGTAGTGGTGCATAATGAAGTGAAGCGGCGATGTTTTGTCCATTACCGAGGGACCACTTCAGAAATTCCCTTATTAATTTTATTTTTTGATCTTGGTTTTGATTTTTATTTTGATTATTGACAATATTGGGAAATAGCATGTAGGTGAATGATGAAATTGGATATGCGTTCTTACCTGGTTGGTTCAAAATGTTTATTTTGCTAAGATCGCCGCTCAGGACTTTTATTCCGGAAGCTGCCAAAATTACATTTTCAACAGTTGGAGCAACAAAGTCTCCACTGGCGTTTTTTAGCGAGGCCGTCATTAATCGATTGTTGATGGCATATGCTAATTCTACATACCCTATTGTGTCTGGTGTTTGTTTGATAATTCCGCTGATACCATCATTCCCTTTAGCACCTATACCGCTGCTCCAAGAAACCGCCTTCCCACTGCCAATAACACTTTTCCAACCACTATCCATTAGAGAAAGATAACTAGTGAATATTTCCGTGGTACCACTTCCGTCAGAACGATGTACACTTACAATCTCTTTATTGGGGAGAGGTGCTCCTGGGTTTAATTTCTTTATTTCAGGATCATTCCACATCCGAATTTTTCCGGAAAAAATCTTACTTAGAGTTATGCCATCAAGTCTTAATGTTTTCACCTCAGCTAAATTGTAAATCACTGCCACTGCTCCAATGACTGTAGGTATTTGAATGATTGGCCAGGGGGCAGAATGTAATTCACTTTCCTTCATGGGGATATCGGATGCAGCAAAATCAACTGTTTGTTTTAATAATTGCCGAATACCACCGCTACTGCCTAGAGGTTGATAGTTAATCTGTGCTCTTGGATTTTGCTTTTGGTATTCAGATATCCATTTCATATAAATGGGGTAAGGGAACGTAGCACCGGCACCATTGATGATAATTGTATTTGCGTAGGAAGACGAGAGACCACCTTGTGCGAGAATGTAAATTGATAATAATGAAATAAGTATAATTTTTTCGAGATGTCTGCA
Organism: Oligoflexia bacterium; assembly: GCA_015231325.1. Classification (GTDB taxonomy): domain Bacteria; phylum Bdellovibrionota; class Bacteriovoracia; order Bacteriovoracales; family Bacteriovoracaceae; genus JADGAN01. The sequence continues at coordinate 3,263 of JADGBS010000041.1, forward strand.
TAGATCGTTGCGTATAAACAAAAACGAGGACGAAGGAAACGTCATAACCATAGTAATCATCAAAAAACCTCCATAATTATTAATTTTTAGTTATCATCGATTGATGAACTATAGCTTTATTGAGGTGTTTTTATTGTTAAATATTGGTTAAGTTTTTAGCGGTGGATCGTCTATTTTAACCAATTCTTAACAGTACAATATTACCGCTAAATGTTAATGTTGACCAGTTATGAAAAATGAATTATCAATTAGAACTAGAGCATCTAGAATTAGAGCATCAATGCCAGTGCTAGCACCGGTTACTACATTATCGTTAAAAGAGCGATTACTCACTCGTCGACCACGCTATTCTTTCGGAATTATACATGTAGGAGCGTTGCTGTTGATTGTGGTAATCATCGCCATGATTACATTGCTTTTAATAAATGCTTTTCCCTCCATCCAACGTTTTGGCGGGGGATTTATTATCAATCGAAGTTGGAATCCAGTAGAAGATTCTTACTCCGCATTGCCATTTATTTACGGAACTCTTTTGACGTCGTTTCTAGCATTGTTGATTGCTATGCCTTTGGGAATTGCTTCCGCAATATTCGTCAATGAATATTGTCCTTACAAATTTAGAAATATCTTATCAATCTTAATTGATTTGATTGCTGCAATTCCTAGTATTGTTTTCGGGATGTGGGGAGTTTTTTTCCTTAGAAATATTGTGGGTCTGGGGATTTTAAATGCTGTTTTGATTTTGACCATCATGATCATTCCAACAATTTCTTCTTTGTCGCGAGAGATCTTTTCAGCAATACCTGTCACCTATAAAGAAGCGGCATTAGCATTAGGTGCCACGAATTATGAGAAAATAAAGTTGGCCATTTTACGACCATCTATTAGCGGAATTATTGGAATAGCGGCATTAGCACTAGGAAGGGCCACAGGTGAGACTATGGCGGTAGTCATGGTTATAGGGAATACCCCGATAATAGCTTGGTCCCTTTTTGCCCCAGCAGCAACTTTGTCTTCTGTTTTAGCGAATGAATATGCAGAGGCCAGTAGTGACCTACACCTATCCGCACTATGCCATATAGCTGTAATTCTTTTTGTGATAAGCATTCTAGTTAATAGTGGGACCAGAGCATTGATCCGGCGGTATAGGTTTGTATGAACAAAAGAATAATCATTAGAAAATTTAAAGACATCGTTTTTTTTGTTGTTGTCATCGTGCTTACGTTACTAACTTTACTTCCGCTATTTATGATTTTAAAATATATTTTGGTAATGGGGTATGAATCTTTTTCCTTAGATTTTTTGTTTAATACACCCCGGCCAATCGGAGAGTTGGGCGGGGGGATGGCGCACGCAATTGTTGGTTCAATGATAGTAGTGGTACTAGCGGCAGCATTGGCAATTCCGCTGGGAATAATTGCAGGAACTTACCTCTCGGAATTTAAAGAAGAAGGTTTTTTCGATTCTAAAATATCGGCAGCACTGGCATTTTTACTGGATATTTTGGCCAGCACACCCTCGATAGTACTAGGAATATTTAGTTATGTTTTTTTAGTGCTTCCATGGAAAAGTTTTTCTGCAGTGGCCGGTAGTGTTGCTTTGTCACTAGTAATGATTCCCATTGTCGCAAAATCCACTGAAGAAATTTTAAAAGTTTTTCCCAATACCTATCGAGAGGCAGGGCAGGCATTGGGTTTAAGTAAGGGTAAAATAATTTGGCATATTTTAATTAAATGTAATCGTGGTTCGTTACTTACAGGAGTAGTTTTGGCACTTTCGCGCGCGATGGGAGAAACCGCTCCTTTGTTGTTTACTGCTTTTGGAAATAATTTTTTGTCGTATAATCTGACTGCTCCGATGGCCACTTTACCGGTACAGATTTTCAATTACGCCTCTTCTCCGGTTAAAGATTGGCAAATGCAAGCATGGAGTGGTGCGATGGTATTAATTGCCACGGTGTTCTCGATTAACTTAGCTGCCAGATTGTTTTTATTTTCATCAAGTGGAAAATCTAATAGGAACCTAAACATAGACATAAAGGCAATCTAGACAATGGGGTCCACTATAAGTAACATTCTTAGTGTAGAAAATCTTTATGCATCATTTGGTGATAATCAAGTAGTAAGGGGGGTGAGTGTAGATTACGAGGAAAAAACTATCAATGCTATCATTGGTCCTTCTGGATGTGGAAAATCCACTTATCTACGATGTCTAAATCGCATTCACGAAAATAATCCCCAAGCGCAGGTCTGGGGGAATGTTGTTTTTGATGGTGAAGATATTTACGATAGGAAAACTAATTTGGTAATTTTGCGGCAGAAGATCGGAATGGTTTTTCAAAGACCAAATCCTTTTCCAGGAATGAGTATTTTTGAAAATGTGACTATCGGACCTAAGCTACGTGGAGTTAAAACCAAAGAGCTTTCTCACATCGCTGAAGAGTGTTTGAGAAAATCAGCGCTTTGGAACGAGGTTAAGGATGTGCTTCACAGGGAGGGAAATTATCTGTCTGGAGGGCAACAACAACGGCTTTGCATCGCTCGTACGCTGGCGTTAAATCCCAAGATAATTTTGTTGGATGAACCCACCTCGGCACTTGATCCAATAGCGGCGGCAAAAATTGAAGAATTAATGAAAAGTCTGAAAGAGGAATATACCGTTATTTTAGTTACGCATAATATGGGACAAGCATCAAGGGTCTCAGATACCACCTCATTTTTTATGTTGGGGGAGTTGATTGAACATGCTCCTACGTCGGAGCTTTTTACTAACCCCCAAAAAAAACAGACAGAAGATTATTTAATGAGAAAATATGGATAAATATGGGTGAAAAATTATGGATCTGACAATTGCTAAACTTCGTGATGAAATTACTAAAATGGCAACTTTGGTGGAAGGGATGTTCAGGGAGTGCCTAAAAGATGAATCTGAATTTGTTGCTATTGTAGAGTTAGAAAACCAAATTAATAAATTTCATACTAATATCGATGATATGAGTTTTAAATATGTAGCACTGAAGAGACCGTTGGCCAGAGATCTCCGTTTGGCCTTTGCCATTATAAAAATAAATAGCGATTTGGAGCGAATTGGGGATTTGGCATTTAATATCAAACGTGCAAAAATGCGCTTAACCGGAGACACAGGATGTCTCGTCCTGAAACTCATCTCCGATGAGGCCATGTTGATGTTAAAAAATGCCATTGACTCCTTTGTTCAAGGAGATATTAAGTTGGCCAGCGATGTAATTCAGTACGATCAGAGTATTAACGAGTTACATAAACGAATAATTCAAACCACTACTTCTCCAGAATTGATAACCGCCGAACTAAATTTTGATCAAGCATATCATATGATTTTAATATCCAGTAAACTTGAGCGCATTGGTGATCATTGTACTAATATTGCGGAGGATGTGATTTTTCTGGAATCCGGTAAAGATGTGAGACACCAACTAAGAGTACCGCGTTGTCAAAATGAACAAAATGAGCAAAATGAATCACAAAATAGTATTGATTGAGGACGATAAGGATATAACTGAGATAATTACTATTCATTTGCAACAAATGGGATATCAAGTTTTTTCTTTTGTATGTGGTGAAATGGCAATTGAATATTTAAAAACTGAAGTACAACCTCCAGATCTTTTTATTTTGGATATTTTACTTCCAGGATTGTCTGGGATAGAGATTTGTAAGACCATTAAGGGAAATCGTCTATTTGGTTTAGACGTTAAACAAATCCCGATTTTAATGCTTACCGCGCTGGCCGCACCTGATGACATTGTCGCTGGATTGGATGCTGGCGCCGATGATTATTTAACCAAACCTTTCGACAATAATGTTTTAACTGCCAGAATTCGGGCGTTGCTAAGAAGGGGGCCTACAAAAGGTAATAAATCATTATCTGGCACTACTGCCACTTCTTCGGCGGTACTGTTTTTTCACCAAATAAAAATGGATATTGAACAATATCGGGTATGGTTAGTAGATGATGAGCTACAAATGACTCTAACAGAATTTCGGATGTTATGCGAATTAATTAAGGCCCAAGGAAAAGTCCTAACAAGAGAGCAGTTAATTAAAAATGTTTCTGGAGATGATGTTTTCGTTGGTCCTAGGACCATCGATACTCATATGGTGGCATTAAGGAAAAAACTAGGAGATCACTCTACATTTATCGAGTCAGTACGAGGAGTGGGATACCGAATAATTTAAAATTTAAAATAGTGCAGGATTAGAAAAGTATGACGGAATTTCCCGCGGAATTTAAAGCAACTATTGGTAGGTGGCCATATAATTTTTTTAAAAGAGTTACCTTAGGCCAGTTGATATTGCTGTTGGTAGTTTATTTGCTATTAGCAATAACGATTCATTTGAATTTTAAAAAATATATTCATCAACAAGCAAAACAACAACTGTCTCAGAATTTATATTTACTAAAAAGTATTGTTTCTAGATATCTTCTTGATGATATCAGAAGTATGTGTCTTGTTGCACGTGAACCACTGACAATTCCAAGAATCACCTTAATTACGATTGATGGAACTGTTATTTGCGATAGTGAACATGATCCAGATTTTATGGAAAATCACTTTGATCGTCCGGAAGTGATTATGGCCAAATCGGAAGAGATTGGGTTCGCATTTCATTATAGCAAGACGCTAGATGTGAGTATGCTCTATGGTGCGATACTACTATCTCCTCAACCCTATATTCTTAGGGTGTCTGTTCCTTTATCAGAATTGGATAAGGCGATTGCTCTTTTTGATAGTTTGGTTTTTATCTTATTCATTCCATTAGTTTTTTTAGGTCCTCTGTTTGTTTTATGGTTTGCTTTTAAATATCATCGATCAATAAAAGAGATACTTTTTAGGATGTATCAAATTAATCGAAAAACTAGATCATATTCAGCGCCATCTTCTACTCATGCTTCGATTTCGTGGAATATTAGCGAAAATATCGAGAAAATATTAGCAGATTCAGAAGAAAATCTCGATCGTGCTTTGGTTCAAACTACCATTGAAAATATAAAATTAAATACTTTAATGGAAACCAATGTTGACGCTATCGTAGCAATTGATAATGAACAAAAAATAACCTTTGCTAATTTGAATTTTCAGAAAAATTTTTTACATGGAAAAGCAGTTTCAACTGAGAGAGAAATTAAAATTTGTGATCTGATACGTAATCAAAACGTAAATGATGCTTTTTCATCGGCGCTAAAGCAACTAACTCCTTTTTTTGCTCACGATATTTCTTTGACCATAACTAAAGAGGATGTCAATCCAGATAATGTCAATGCCTATTTTGATTTGACTGTCGCTCCAATTGTACTAAAAGAAGGTAAATATACGGCGGGGGCATTGGGAGTTTTTCATAATATAGAAGAACGAAAAAAAATGGAACAAGTGAAGTTAGATTTCATTCACAATTTTTCTCATGAGGTAAGAACTCCGCTAAGCGCTATTCAGGGTTTTATTCAACTTTTTCAGCAGGAGATGGATACACTTTTTACTACAAAGGAAAGTAAGGGACATTATTATTTAGCAAAAATCGATCAAAATTCTAAAAGGATGGTACGACTATTTGATAATTTATTACAATTGGCCACTATCGAAAGTAAAATCGAATTAGCAAATGAGACGGTGCCTACTGCTCTTATAACTGATGAGGCAATTTCGTTGATCGCACCGAAATATAAAGATAAGAACATTACATTAAATATTAACATCCCTTCCGATGCTGAAGATTTATATGGTGATTCTTTTTGGTTGGAACAGCTATTGATCAATTTACTTGATAATGCTTTCAAGTACACACCCCCAAATGGTACTATCGATATCTCTTGGAAAAGGTTCAAAACCAAAGAAGATAAAACAGCTGATAAGATTTTATTGGAAGTTAAAGATAGTGGTGTGGGAATCCCTACTAAATATTTAGACCGAATTTTTGAACGTTTTTTCCAAATCGATCCGTCGCGAAGTGCTGCTATTGGTACAGGACTTGGTCTTGCTATTGTTAAGCATATTGTTCAAAAACATAACGGAAAAATTGAAGTTATTAGCAAAGAAGGCCAAGGCAGTTGTTTTAGAGTTATTTTCAACTAATTATTTATCTTCATTGTTAAGATTTAGTTATGTTTTGTTATAACTACTATCTTTTTTGAAGTTTCACATTTAAAAATAAATCAATTATTACTTTATTATTGGGGAGATACCAATGACGTTATTATTATTCAAAAAACCTGCGTCTCTTTTATTGTTTTTGCTAATTGTTGCAATTTTTACGGGCTGTCATCCTACGCCAGGAAATATCCCACTAATGGGTGTGGATAGTAAAGGGGGAGAAGTAGTAGAATATTTACCGAAGAGAATTCCTTATAGCAAAGTTCACAAAGTAATAGATAACATGAACAGCTATACTTTGGCAGAAGTAAGCAAAGCAGCAGTTCGAAATCCCCATTGGAGATTAGAAAAACTACATCTAGGGATCACCCTTGAAGGTAAAGCGGGATTTCTTAATCTAGGAGTAAGTGGTAATAGTTATTTATGTTTAATTTTCAAGAGAGGGTAGTTTTATGAAATTACGATTTCAACAATTTATGTTTCTGACGCTGTTTGCTGTATCCTTTGTTAACATTAATATCGTAAGCAAAGTTGAAGCATCAATTTTATCTGAGTCCGATGGGGATAATATTGCGACGGGATTTATTCCCGATGAGTGGAGGGTACTTCCTGAGGAAGAGGCACTTAAAGGTGAAAAATATTTTCCTAATAAGACGCTTTCTTTATCACGCGATAAATCTCTTCCCAAACTTGGACGCCACTATGACCATATTTTAAGTATTAACGAGACAGTAGTCAGTGGTTTGAAAACCGAACAACACGGCATGCACTTATCTAATTTGCGACTTGATCTGGGTGTTTCCGCCAGTGGAATGTTGGGAATAGTCGCTGCTAGCGGACAGCCATTCGTTGAAATGTATTGGCGCCGATGTGGTGGTGGGGTTCCGAAAAATACAAATTTAGCTAAAAATGCAATGTCTGAATATTTTGACGAGTCTGAATATTCAGACAAGTCTGAGAATTCATACAGGTCTGAAGAAGAAAGAAACTTGGTTCCAAGTGAAAATACTTTGCGGATTAACAAAGATATGTCTTCTAGTGAATTAGATGCGCAAGTTGAACCGGTAGTGAAAATGGCCATTGCCTCAGGAAAAATAAGAAATTCTCAACAGCTGCGAAAAAATATTAGACAAGTAGTGAAGCTTTTTCATTCCAGTGTTAGTACGCTTGATTCTCCCGAGTCCGAAAAATATCAATGGTGGCCAGCAACCTTTCGTCTAGATTTCGAGATTGAAGCATCTGGAACGATAGTATTGATCCCCGTGAAGGTTGCGGTTGGCGGCAAGATGAGATTTCGAGTTGAATGGGTGCGTTTGCAAAAGAATACAATGCCAAAGGATAACGGAATGATGGTTGCGGCCATGAACAAGATATCAACTAACGATCATACCAGCATAAACCCCCACTTACTTTCTTTCGTAAAGAGTGTTTCCTCTGCACTTGATACCTTACCCGAAACCGCCACAACATCATCATCCACAACATCATCAACTTCAAGGACAAATAGTGAAAAAAAAGAATTTAAACTAGATCGGATCAGTGTAGGAGTGGGGTTCTCTGTAACAGGGAAAGTATTTTTAGCAAAACTAAAGGCCGGTGCTACTGGTTATTTGTATTTTAAAAAAGGAAAAGTGAAGAGTAGTGCTAAGTATAAAGATAATACCGAGCACATGAGTGATGAATTGTGGATACAAGCTGATGGAGATCCTGCTACGGTTAAGTTTGCCAAAGGGAGGGATGTATTAGTCGAGCATGATTTAGTTTTAAGCAATGGAGTACCAGTTGATGAAAAGTCACTGATGAAAAGTGGCAGTAGTGATAAAGCAATTGTCAGAACTTATTATAAAGTGCCCCTAGATAGATTCCGTTCTGGATTATTACGAGCAGAATCAATTTCTAGGTTTTTTACCAATCGTTCCCAGGGTAGTTGTGGTCGTTGGGAATTGTACGATGTTAGACCAGGATTTAAAGCGTCGCTTACTGGAACTCTAGCAGTGGTTGACTTAACATCCTCTGCTTCAATTCAATTTTTCTATAAAAGATAAACAATGAGGGATGATTATGAATGCAAAAATGAACATAAGCAAAATTCTAAACAAGGTAATGATTTTTTTTGTAACTGTTTTTATGCCGCTACACTTATTAAGTGCTGAGGTATTAAGTGATGAGGTATTGATTGATGATGTACTAACGTTAAATGAGTTTAATATGTCACCTCAAGATTTACTCGAAGATTACGAGATGGGTGATGAGAAGTCTCGCTTTGCTATTCTATCTTTTCAACGAAGTTCTCGTAGGTTGGGGCAGGAGGTTCGAAAAGAGATTGAATCTATGGATAATAGTTTGGCCGCAATTGATAAATCTATCGACCATAATATTGAGCGTTGGTATTTTAATACTGTTCGTGTAATGCTGGGTTTTTCTGTGGAAATAGGAATTGTTTTCCTTTCTTTTAAGATTGTTCCCACAGTAGAGTTAGAGTGGACCCGACAAAATCCTGCCGGTTGGAGTAGCTACGTCCCAGGAGCGTAATTTGCAAAATTAAAACTGAGCATTCAAACTGAGCATTCAAAGAGTTACGAAGAGAAGAGTTATATTACTCATTGTCATCCGAACGATAAACACTTATCCTAAGTGGCAATGAGATATTTAATCGAGGCCAATGGGGTCAAAAAAAGTTTTAAAAAAGTACGTGCCCTAAAAAATGTACATTTGGATGTCCAAAGCGGTGAGTTTATCGCGCTTCTTGGTCCTAATGGAGCAGGTAAAACCACATTAGTAGAAATCATTGAAGGTATCCAAAAACCAGATGAGGGGACAATTTTAATCAAGGGAATGAATTGGAATGAGCATCGTCAACAAATCCACCAAATAATTGGCATCTCATTACAGGAAACTTTTTTCTTTGAACGTATTACTGTCTTGGAAACGCTTAAATTGTTTGCTAGTTTTTTTTCTAAACCAATCTCCCGAGTGGAATTTGTTTTAAATCATCTCCGATTAACAGAAAAAGCAAATGCATGGACTATCCATCTTTCAGGTGGACAAAAGCAAAAATTGGCATTAGCAATTGCGCTTATAAATGAACCGGAATTGCTTCTACTCGACGAACCAACGACTGGACTTGATCCAACGGCCAGACGTGAAATTTGGGATCTACTTTTTGCACTCAAAAAAGCGGGTCAAACATCTATGATTTTAACTACCCATTATATGGAGGAGGCGCAATATCTTTGTGACAGAATAATAATTTTAGATGAAGGCGCCATTCTAAAGGAAGGAACATTGGGGAAAATATTAGAAGAAAGTGGTTGCTCCAATCTTGATGAGCTATTTGTTGCAATGACGGGAAGAAGGTTAGACGATGAAAACAATTCTGCGACTACTTGAAATTCAATTTAAAGAACTTTTTCGAGATCCCGCGGTATTATTCTGGGGAGTAGGCTTTCCCATTTTAATGGCGGTAGGTCTCGGTGTTGCATTCTCTGTCAAACAATCCGTAGTTCGACCCGTGGCCTGCGTTTCTTCCAACAAATGGTTTTATCAAAACACCAAACCAATTGCTTCAATAACAGTTGATGGAAAAAATATAGAGCGTTTTGAGAGAGAATTTACGGCCACCGCAATCGGAAGGAATAGAATTATTATTCACAAAGTCGATGAATCCCAAGCAATGCTACTTTTAAAAAGGGGCATTGTTATTTTAGTGATGAAAGAACTAGAATCCGCTTCCGGTGTTCGCAATGCCCCCAATACCATCAGTCTCCCCACTGGCCCCACTGGCCCAGCTGGCCCGGCTGCACCACCTATTCCTCAGTTTTTATTTGATTCGAGGAACGCAGACGCACAACTAGCATATTGGATAACACGCTCTTCCCTTGAAAATGATTTTTCAAAAACAGATGGTGGCAATATCATTCCTTTGGAAGTTCCTGGTACTCGATATGTGGATTTTCTTTTGCCTGGGCTTATTTCCATGGGCATCATGATGTCTAATATGTGGGGTATTAGTTATGGGCTCATTGAGCGAAGAGCAAAAAAGTTACTCCGACGTTTAGTGGCAACCCCCATGAAAAAGAGTGATTATTTTTTTTCTATAATTTTTGCGCGTGTTATTTTTGGTTTACTAGAGTCAGCTACTTTGATTTTATTTGGAATAATATTCTTGAATTTCAAAATGTACGGTAGTTGGACTCTGCTCATACTACTCTTTTTGGTCGCCTATTGGGCGTTTAGTGGTTTATCAATATTGATCGCATCCCGAACAACTACCGTTGAAATTGGAACTGGTATTATTAACGCCGTTACTACGCCAATGATTGTTCTTTCTGGAATTTTTTTTAGTTACCAACACTTTCCTGTTTGGGCCAAATCAATCATTCAGTTTCTTCCACTAACTATTATAACAGATGCGTTTAGAAGAGTAATGCTCGAGGGTTCCGGATTTTCTTCAGTACAAGATGCATTTTTACTGCTGTTGTTAATTGGTTGTGTTAGTTTTATTGTCGGACTGAAAATTTTTAAGTGGTATTAGGTATTTGAGGGCCGTTCGTTTATTAACCTGATCATAAAATTAGTAAAAACATGAAGAAACTATCAACTATCAACTATCAACTATCAACTATCAATAGATATCATCATACATAGCAAGGTGATATTGATAATAGAAAAGATAAACATTTTATGCGACCACAATTTATCACTACTGCTTTGACTATTTTTTAATCCTTGCATTCCCAAATATAACCAGCTAAGACCCATCAACAGTGTAACAGCAAAATAGGCCCGGCCAGTGTAACCAAATAGTGTAGGCATCAATGCGGTCAGGGTAAAGGCGATGATATATGCTATTATGCTTAATTTAGTGAAATGGATATTTTTTTTAATAGGCAATATCGGAAGTGTCGCAGAGGTGTAATCTTCTAGACGGTAAATGCAAATTGCATAAAAGTGGGGCATTTGCCATAAAAAGAGAATAAGAAATAGCAGAATGGCACCGCTATCAAAGCTATTGGTTACTGCACAGTAACCCACGACTGGTGGTACTGCTCCAGCGATACTGCCAATTAAAGTTCCATAAATCGATCGACGTTTAAACCACCAAGCATAAGCAACTACATAGAAAAAAAAACCGCCTAATGCGAGAATTGCTGCTAGTAAATTTACATAAAAATATAAAAGTGAAAAACCTACTATTCCTAGTATCAGCGCATAGATAATTGCGCTTCTACCTGAGACCAGGCCTGTGACTAAAACACGATTTTTAGTTCTCTCCATCAATTTATCAATATCACGATCAGTATAATTATTAAGTATGCACCCGGATGCAACAACTAGAGATAGACCGCTAACCATTGCTAGAAGCTGTAAAAAATTGTGTTGCCCCTCTGCACCAACTGCACCATTTGCAGCACTTGCACCTAGAAAATATCCTCCTAGCGATGTTATTATATTTCCTAAAATAATGGTGGGTTTAGTGATAGAAATAAATCTCATTTTTAATTAACCACGCTTTAATTTAGATAGCAAATATCTAAATTAACAATTAGGACATTGGCATCATGTTATAATTCAAATGATCCATTATCCAGATCGAAAAAAAAACAATAATCAGAATAATGAAAAGAGTGGAAATGAAAAAAGCTAAAATCCATTGTGGCCCTGTTTCGCGCCCCAGATCTAGGAAAAATATAGACTGTATAATGAACTGCAGTAATGCCAGACTTAGAATAATAACGATGGCCGCTCTATTCTCTAGATGAAACAAACCGGGATGAATGATTATTAAAAATGCCGCCACGGTAAGTATAAACGATGCAATAAACCCAAAAATACGTAACGATAATGTTTTTTGATACATGATAATCCTTTTCACATTTTCATATTTTTACATTTTTACAAAAGATGTCCCGTTCCGTAGACAACTGTAAAGATAAAGATCCATACGAGGTCTAGAAAATGCCAAAAAAGAACTAATCGAAAAATGTTGCAAACATTGAAGGCCGAGAGTGGACGTAACCAAACTCGAAAGATAGCAATGATTATCCACAATAATCCTACGGATATATGTAATCCATGGGTGCCCACTAATGTGAAAAATGCAGACAGAAATGCACTTCGTTGCCAATTGGCGCCTTTGTCCATAAGTTCGGAAAATTCTGAAAATTCGATGAAAAGGAAGACCATCCCCAGCGCGAAGGTGACAGCAAACCAGAAAGTTGCCATGTTCTTCCGTTTTTGTTGAATTTCAAACATTGCTAGCGAACATGTAAAACTGCTAGTAAGCAAGGCGAGTGTTTCTATAAGCACAGATGACATCCGAAAAAGTTCATGCCCGCTAGGGCCACCAAATGTACTATTACGTAAAACGATGAAACAGGCAAAGAGTACAGCAAAGATAATAAGATCGGTCATCAAGTAAATCCAGAATCCAAAAACTTTTATATCATCTTCTACTTTTATATTTTCTTCCATAGATTATCCTTAGATTATCCTTGAACTAAACTCTTGATTGATGCTTCATTTTGTGCGACCTCTGCCGCGGGTAGAATATATTCTCTGTGTTCATCAAAAGAGATGATGATGACACAAACAATTGTGCCAACAAGGCCAATGGTCGCTAACCAGAGAATGTGCCAGACGACAGCAAACCCAAATACAAAAGCAAATGCAGAGATATAGATCCCCATGGCGGTATTTTTAGGTAATAGGATATCTTTGTACTCTTTCTCGGAGTACTCTTTCTCAGGGTAGTTTTTCTGTGGGTAATCTTTCCCTGGTCGTCGTCCTTTTTGCACACCTTGCAGCTTCATCTCCCAAAAAGGATCACGGCCACTTACTGTGGGAATGACGGCGAAATTATAGTGAGGAGGAGGTGAAGTTGTCGACCATTCCAAAGTCCTCCCATTCCAAGGATCTCCCGTAGTGTCCAAATGAAGTTTCCGCTCCTTAATGCTTACGATGAGTTGATATATTTGCATAAGGATTCCACAAGTAATAATGATGAATCCGATAGCTGCAGTTATATATAATGGTTGCCAATCAGTAGAAGCAGCATAGTGATCTAGACGTCGTGTTGCCCCCTTGAATCCCAATAGATAAAGTGGAATAAAAGAGACAAAAAATCCGATCAGCCATAACCAAAAAGCGTATTTGCCAAGTCTTTCATTGAGTGTAAATCCCATAATTTTGGGGAACCAATAGGTTATTCCTGCAAAACTTCCAAATAACGCGACTCCAACAATCATGGTGTGGAAATGAGCGATTAAAAACAAACTATTGTGTACTTGAAAATCAGCAGGAGGGGATGCCATGAATACTCCTGTCATACCTCCTAACATAAAGGTGGCCACAAAACCCATAAACCAATACATAGGCGAAGCAAATATTACCTTACCCTTATACATAGTAAGGATCCAATTGAAGACTTGGACTCCAGAGGGTATAGCAATCAGCATGGTCACAATACCAAAAAAAGAGTTCACGTCTGCACCAGCACCCATAGTAAAAAAGTGATGTAACCACACTAAATAAGAGAGGGCAGTGATAGAAAGCGCTGCTATTACCATTGAGGTATACCCCGCGATTTTTTTTTGTGAAAAAGTTGCTACGATTTCCGAGTAGAGCCCAAAGGCCGGCAGTACCAAAATATAAACCTCAGGGTGTCCCCACATCCAAATGAGATTAAAATACATCATTTGGTTTCCACCGAAACCAGTGGTAAAAAAATGCATACCAAAAAAACGGTCAAGCCAAAGAAGCAATGTAGTGGCAGTAAGCACCGGAAAGGCAGTGATAATAAGAAGCATGCCACACAGGGATGTCCAGACAAAAAGAGGCATTTTCATCAAAGTCATTCCCGGTGCTCGCTCTTTTATTATTGTTACAATAAAGTTAATTCCTGCAAGCAGACTACCAAGTCCTGATAGCTGTAAACTCCAAATCAAATAGTCGACCCCTACGCCAGGGTTAAATTCCAACTCAGATAATGGAGCAGGGGCCAGCCACCCGGTATTGGCAAAATCTCCTCCCACCACAAAAAATAAATTAATTAGTATCCCTCCGGCGACAGTGAGCCAAAATCCTAAGGAATTAACGAAAGGATAGGCCAGATCGCGAGCACCAATTTGTAGTGGAATAATCCAATTCATCAGTCCAAAGAAAATTCCCATAGTCACGAAAAAAACCATGATGTCACCATGAGAGGTAAATATCTGTTGAAAATGGTCCGCACTAAGATATCCTGTAGAGTCCGCGGCCATTGCTTGCTGAATCCATATCATTCCTGCATCGATCAGACCGCGAAAGAACATCAGTGCCGCAAAAATCAAGTACATAGTACCTATCTTTTTGGGATCGGTAGAGGTAAGCCATTCGTGCCAAAGCCAACCCCAGAGCTTTGTCTTAGTAAGGATAATTGCAAATACTATGCCCATAAGAAGAATAGACGCTGTTGCTCCTATCGTGTACCACAGATGAGGTAATGCATCTAAAGTCAGTTTCCCAAAAATGAATTTTTCCATATTTTCCATATTTTCTATAATATTCTTGGATTACCGTTAGTGTGCACACTTATGTTCCATATGAGAATCCATATGATTAAGGTACATATGGTGAGTAGGGTGCATAGGGTGCATATATTTTAAAACTACTTTATTAAATAGACCTTCTTCTACAGATGAATAAAGTGTAGTTGGATTATTCTCGGATGGCCGCAAAAGTTCGTTATAAGTGTTGTTAGTTAGTTGTAGGGGTGATTGTTTTACGGACACAATCCAGCTATCAAAATTAGACTGGGACGTAGATTTTGCAACAAAGACCATATCAGCATATCCCTGTCCATTAATTTCAGCGGCCTTGCCTGCATAGACGCCTGGCCCATCGGCCATAATGTAAAGGGGTGTTACCATCCCTGTCATAGCATATATTTGTCCGCTAAGTTGTGGAATCCAAAACGAGTTCATTGGAGAGCCATCGGCCGCGAGCGAAAAGTGTACAGGAGTGCGCTCTGGAAATTGGACAAAATTAACTGTCGCAATTCCTTGCTCTGGATAAATAAATAACCATTTCCAATTGAGGGCCACTACCTGTATTTGAAGCGGTTTAACTTCACTTTTTAGCGGTCGATAAGGATCTAAGTCATGCGTAGCATCCCAGGTTATTGTTGCCATTGATGCAACAATAATCGAAGGAATAATCCATAGAATTAATTCTCCAAATATTCCCGGAGATTTATCTGGATCGTATTCTGCTTGAGAGCGGTCCAACTTGCTTGAATTTTTAGCACGATATTTCCATGCCACCACAAATAGCAGAATATAAGTAGGGACAATAACGATAAGCATATGAAAGACGTTCGTGAGCATGAGATGAAATTCGTCACGTGCAATAACACCTTTGGGGTGAGTAAGCAAAGTGCTATCGCTTTTTAAGATAAAAAAGGTCGCAAATGCCGCGCTTGTTATTACAAGTAGAACTATTATAAATCTGATTATTTTCATAGCAGTTGTCTTTGCCACTTTGTCTTTTTGCCATTTTGCCATCTTGCAATATTTGCTATCTTTGCCACTTTACAAAACAACACTAGAGAGAGAAGCTAATCAACTATTTAGAATTTGAAAAATGATATTTTATAGTGGTTAGAGTAAACCAAAACATCACTGCTTGTGAATTATGTAGAACACTATAGATATGGTTTTTCGATCTACAGTTAACACTGATTAAATTATACCTAAAACTTAACATTAACATGCCCATCTAAGGAGGACGCTGTGACAATTCCCTGTAACATGAATCTTGATAATCTGAATATCAACACTATTCGTTTTCTATGCATCGATGCTATTCAAAAGGCAAATAGTGGACACCCAGGAATGCCTCTAGGTGCGGCCCCAATGGCCTATATATTATGGACACGACATTTAAAACATACCCCAAATAATCCTAGTTGGTTTAATCGTGATCGTTTTATTTTATCTGCCGGACATGCTTCTATGTTGCTATATAGTTTGCTGCACTTAACTGGTTACGATCTTTCATTGGAGCAACTCAAAGAGTTTCGCCAGTGGGGCAGTATAACTCCAGGCCATCCGGAAAGAGGATTGACTCCTGGAGTCATTGTTACAACTGGTCCGCTTGGACAAGGATTTGGAAACGGAGTTGGTTTTGCAATGGCCGAAGCTTATCTTAGCTCCCGCTATAATAAACCTGAATTTAATCTTATTGATCATTTTACCTACGCCATTGTTAGCGATGGAGACATAATGGAAGGAGTGGCCGCGGAAGCAGCTTCCCTAGCAGGTCACTTGAAATTAGGAAAATTAATTTATTTATATGACAGCAATCGGATCACTCTCTCCGAATCAACGGAGCTTTCCTTCAGCGAAGATGTTATTAAAAAATTTATGGCATATGGTTGGCATACTCAAACGGTAGAAGATGGTAATGATTTACAATCCATTGATTTGGCCCTCAATTCTGCTCGTAAAGAAATAGATAGGCCATCAATCATCTTAGTGAAAACCCATATTGGTTACGGGTCGCCTAACAAGCAGGACACCTTTGCCGCCCACGGTTCTCCGTTAGGAGAAGAAGAAGTAAAACTGACTAAAGAGAAATTAGGTTGGCCTTCCGAACCTTTATTTCATATTCCAAGCGAATCCTTACAATATTTTCGTCAAGCAATTGAATTAGGAAAGGAAGCTGAAAAAAATTGGAATACTCTGTTTTCAGAATATAAAAAAAAATATCCTGAATTAGCTAAAGAGTTATCTATGCTTATAGAAAATAAGTTGGATAGCGATTGGGATAAGAGTATTCCAAAATTTTCTCCTGACATGAAAGGTTTAGCGACTAGAGTAGCATCAGGAAAAATTATAGATGCCATACATCATACTCTTCCTGGATTTATTGGTGGGTCCGCTGATTTAAATCCATCTACGCATAGTGAATTAAAACTGGCCGGTGATTTTGAACATCCTCATAATAATTCCCATTCTCATTATCAAGGAGCAGTTGGAGGCGTGTGGAGCTATGCTGGTCGAAACATTCACTTTGGAGTTCGAGAGCATGCCATGGGCGCAATCTTAAATGGTTTAAGTGCACATGGAGGAATCATCCCCTTTGCTGCCACTTTTCTTACTTTTTCAGATTATATGCGGCCCCCTATTAGACTAGCTTCTTTAATGCAATTACAAGCAATTTATGTATTCACTCACGATAGTATAGCTCTAGGTGAAGATGGACCTACTCATCAACCAATAGAACATTTAGCATGTCTAAGGGCCATCCCTAATCTGATTGTAATCCGACCGGCCGACGCTAATGAAACAGCAATAGCGTGGAAAGTTGCGATTGAAACTCGAAATCGTCCTGTGGCCTTGGTTCTTAGTAGGCAAAATGTGCCAACACTAGATCGCCAGCGCTTCGCTGACGAGGAAAATTTACGAAAAGGGGCCTATATTTTAGAGGAGGCCCCTGATGCAAAACCACAAATAATTTTAATCGCCACCGGAGCAGAGGTGTCTTTGATTGTAGATGTGAAGAAAAAATTGCAAGAAGACAAAATATCTATTCGTTTAATTTCTATGCCAAGTTGGGAGTTATTTGATCAGCAAAGTGAAGAGTATCGTGAATCTATTTTTCCCTCAACTATTCCTTTAAGACTAGCAGTGGAGGCCGGAGTAAGGCAAGGATGGCATTTATATGTTGGAGACTATGGTGATACTCTCAGCATAGAAGAATTTGGAGCGTCGGCGCCGGGACCGATTGTTCTACAAAAATATGGATTCACTGTGGAAAATGTTTGCAGTAAAGTTTATGCCTTGCTGGCAAAAAAAAATTTAAGGGTTCATACTAACATTTCGGATTGAAACTCCAGACATCTCTAAATCGGCCGACTAAATCGGCCGACCAAATCGGCCGACCAATTTTACAGAACTTTTCTTAGGGTGAAATAAAATGTTGCGCCTTCTTGAGGTTCTCCTTTTGTCCATATTAATCCGCCATGCTTTTGAATAATACGAGCAACTATAGTTAGTCCAATCCCTGCTCCAGCAAACTTATCGCCAGAATGGGACCTATAAAATGGTTTAAATATATCTTCAGAAAAATTCATATCAAACCCGATGCCATTATCGCGAACAAAGAAAGTAGTTTTGTTATGCTTATCTTCCATACTACCGAATTCTATCTGGCCATTTTTTCTCTTGCTAGTATACTTCCAAGAATTTTCTATTAGGTTTTTAAGACAAATTTCAATAAGATGCTCATCGGCCGACGCGACAACGTTTTTCTGGACTATAAAAGCAACATTTCGAAGCAAATCTGTCTTTTTAATATCATTTATGATTTTTAGTATAACAAAGATAGAACGATTTTGTTTGTGAATTCTTCTGCGGAAAAAATGTTCAATTACAAGAGCAAAGAATTAATAGGAAAAAATCATGACATTCTTATTCCGTTGTCGTTACAAGAATTGCATCGTAATCACTCTGACGAATATTTCAAAACACCAAGAGTTAGACGAATGGGCATAGGTTTGGATTTAGTTGGCATTAGAAGTAACAAAACTACTTTTCCCGTGGAAATCAGCTTGAGTTTTATCAATACAGCAAACGAAGTGCTGGTGTTTGCCATGGTTTCAGATATAACAGTACGAAAACAGACGGAGAATACTATTTTACAAAATTTAAAAGAGATTTCTGTCGCCAATGAGTCCTTAAAGGAATTTTCCTACTTTGTTTCTCATGATTTGAAAGCTCCGCTTAGTTCAATTATTGGATTTACCAATACATTTGTAAAAAGCTCGGAACCTGAAATGAATGAGACAACACGCGCTTATGTTGAACACATAAATCACGAAGCAATAAAAATGACAAACACTATTAATGGTTTGATCACGCTCGCAGGCATATCTCACCAAGAAATAATACTTAAAGATGTTAATCTAAGCAATGTTATACTAAAAATCATAAATGATATTAAAAAGACAGATTTGCTTCGA
>JADGBS010000420.1:0-671 GCA_015231325.1 Oligoflexia bacterium
GCAATATAATCTTTTTGTAAACAGTAATTAATCATAATTAGCTACAATCAATTTTTTTGACAATTTTCTTTACTTCTTTTTGAGAAAATATTTTCAGAATTTTATGTTTTGAGGTTAAGAAATCCCTCTGCTCCATTAAGTTCACATCTGATTATATAGACTTGTCAAAAATTCTTTTCAAGAGATGATACAACCCTGAAGTTTGGGGATTATTAATAGAAATCATCGGTATGCCTAAAACCTCCTGTATTTTATGTCCGATGAAAGCGTAGGAGAGGTCAGGAATAACTTCAATTGTAAGCATTTCCCCATAGTGCTTTTGTAAAATATTGTCGATTTTTGATGCATCTTTTCCTGAGTAACCGATTACCCATATGTCAGTAAGGTATTTTGATATAATGCACTCCAGATTCAGTTCAGTGAAATTGGGAATCGATGGAAAGTGTAATTTTTGCTGATCCCCCCCATCCTTCCATCCTACGAAATTTACTCCTGCATCTCTGTTTTTGGTAATTTTTTCCACATAGCGGCGTAATGCATCACTGTTACCGACAAATAATATCTGTAATAAAATTCCTCCCTGCAGATAGTTGTTCCGCCACCATTTTCTGAATAAATGGTGAGTCAAAAATATTGACAGCGTTGAAAATAAAAAATAATTGAGAAGTGCT
>JADGBS010000420.1:688-2532 GCA_015231325.1 Oligoflexia bacterium
GCCGAAAAAATATATGAGAATCACCATGCTTAAAAAACTTAGAGTATTAGCGGTGAACAGTGATTTCATTTCTTCTAGTGAGGTTTTAAAGCGCAGTGATTCATAAACGCCGTTACGATAAAATATGTAGAGGAAAAAAATTGACACTGGCAGGGATAATATTGAAAATTTAGCGAGAAGCCCAGGTTGCCCACCGGGGATAAATGATTCAAAGCGAAAATAATAAGACAAAAACCAGGCAACAATAATCGCAATGCCATCAAGAAAAATTCTGAATATACTCAGAAACGATTTTTCGTCCTTTGTCATGATTCACCCATCTGTAGCAATAGTTAGTTTTTAATGCTAAATTCCAAAGTTAATTTCCAAAGTTAATTTTTAAAATTGTCTAAATTGTCTAAATTATCTTAAAATACTAAAAAACCTGTTAGCGCGTTCAAAAGTGTATTACCAAAGTCTATAGAGTATTTCTATAGCGTATTAAAGATAGCTTATTTAAAGAGGTCTTATTTGTGTATGGTGTAACTACTAACAGCAACGTAATTAAAAAAAGAATCAGAGTCGACAAAATTTTGGTTGAAAAGTATCCCCATTTAGGGCGCAGCATGATTCAGGACTTTATAAAGCGAGGTTTGGTGACAAATGGTGGGAAAATTATTAAAAGGCCTGCTCAGCTGTTTTTTTCTGATGAGATATCATCCATAGAGATAGGTCCTAATTCAAATAATTTTTTTTATGTAAGTCGGGCCGCCAATAAGTTACGTGCAGCAGTAGAGTATTGGAAAATTAGTATTGCCGAGAAGGTTTGTGCGGATGTAGGCGCAGGCAGTGGTGGTTTTTCGCAATACCTTTTGGAGCAGGGAGCATCTTTGGTTTATGCGGTAGATGTTGGTCATAAGCAGCTTTCACCAATATTGAGGGATCATTCTCGTCTTGTAAACTATGAAGGGATCAATGCGAAGTACCCTTTCTCTCTCCCACAGAAAATTGATGTTTTGGTTGCAGATCTTTCTTTTATCTCGATTAGAAAAGTGCTAAAAAACCTTTTTTCTTTATTGTCGAGCAGTGCAGTGATGATAATTTTGTTTAAACCGCAATTTGAAGTGGGGGAAGAATCCTTAAGTAATCGAGGATTAGTTATTGATCGCGCTAAGGGGCAACAGGCGCTTGCTGATTTTTTTGTATGGTATGAGCAGCAGGAGTGGTTAGTAGGTGAGCAATCTTTGCGGCCGCACTTGCGGCCGCAGATGCGGCCGATAGCGGTGATTCCTTCACCGCTGCGGGGGAAGGAAGGAAATCAAGAGTATTTGTTATTTTTTGATATGTGCGATTGTTTGTAATACGGTTGTTTGTATATATGTAATATAGATGTTTGCAGGTTTGTAAAGGTAAGTAATATGATGGTGAACAAGAAAATCAACGAGAAAGTTAAAGCAGCTCGCAACATTTGTGTTTTTTGCGGGGCCAACAGGGGGCGTCACCCAGCATACGCGGAAATGGCATACGAGGTTGGGCAGTTGTTGGTACACAAGGGTCTGGGATTAGTTTACGGAGGTTGTAGTATTGGTTTGATGGGAATTTTGGCCGATTCTGTGGTGGCCGGAGGTGGAGTGGTTCACGGTGTGATGCCAAAAGTTATTGCCGATAGGGAGGTCACACATACTGGGCCAATAAATTTACACATGGTAGATTCAATGCATCAGCGAAAGCAGTTAATGTACGAGTTAGCTGATGCCTTTTTGGCGTTGCCGGGTGGCGTTGGCACGCTGGAGGAGTTGACTGAAACCTTAACTTGGTTTCAGTTAGGACTTCATAAAAAGCCTTGTGCGATCCTTAATATTCAG
>JADGBS010000421.1:0-797 GCA_015231325.1 Oligoflexia bacterium
TTTGAACCACAAGGAAGTCCGTACACCAAAACCAAAATCAAAATCAAAATCAAAATCAGACACTAACAAATTCTAATTCTAGTAAAACAAGCAACTCCTATGTAGGAAAAGCTCATGGGAGAGTTAACTTAATCGGTGAACACACTGATTATAATGGCGGACTTGTTTTTCCCACTCTAATACCAGAGGAAACAACCGTTACCATTACACCTAATCTCACCGATGCAAGCGTTGTGGCCAAAAGCAATTCTTTTGTCCAAGGAATACAAAGTAGTATTAGCTATAAATTAGGCGAAGAAGAAAATAGTGGCAACTGGGGCGACTACGTAAAAGGTGTTACCAAAATTTTAAAGAAAGAAAATTTTAAATTTTCAGGATTTAAAATTAACGTTGAATCGACAGTTCCCATTGGCAGTGGATTATCATCCAGTGCTGCTCTTACGGTGGCCCTAATGCGTGCAATGGCCCAAGCATTTCAATTAGATTTAAGCGATCTCACAATAGCTAAACTTGGTCAACGAGTAGAAAATGAATTCGTTGGCGCCAGAGTTGGAATTATGGATCCAATGGTAATTAGTGTTGCTCGTAATCCTGGGAAGGCCCTTTATATCGATACGGCCACTTTACATTATGAGACTGTCGACATTCCAAATGAGGCCGAAATTGTTGTGATTAATTCAGGCGTCTCTCACTCTAATAGAGGCGGAGGATATTTAGCTAGAAGACGTGAATGTGAAGAAGTGGCCTCTCTATTAAAAGTAGAACACTTAAGTAAACTTAATTTAAATCAATTAAAT
>JADGBS010000421.1:877-2531 GCA_015231325.1 Oligoflexia bacterium
AAGATGCCTTTAATAATAACCATATCAAACCTGCTGGAGAATTAGTTTATCAATCTCACCAATCCATGCGCGATGATTACGAGGTCTCTGTAGCAGAAATTGATAGATTAGTTGAAATAGCTAGAGCAGAACCTCATGTTTATGGTGCTCGTTTAACAGGTGGAGGTTTTGGTGGATCTATTGTTGTACTAGTTGAATCAGGACATAAAGATCAAACATACAAAAATATATTGTCTAAATTTTTACAAGGAAATAAGGAAGACAACAAACAAGACAAAAAACAAGACAACAAACAAGGAAACAAACTATGAAAGTAACCATGTTAGACTATTTGATTATCGCGATCTATTTCATCTTTGTTCTAGGAATCGGAGTTTTAATTAAAAAACGTGTTAAAAACAGTAATGAGTTTTTAATGAGTGGTCGTTCTATCCCACTCTGGATTACATCTCTATCATTTATTGCCGCCAATTTAGGAGCACAAGAAGTGATTGGAATGGCCGCCAGTGGAGCAAAATACGGAATTATGACCTCCCATTTTTACTGGTTAGGTGCAATTCCTGCTATGGTATTCTTAGGCATATTTATGATGCCCTTTTATTACGGAAGTCGCGCACGCTCAGTTCCTGAGTATCTTTTCCTTCGCTTTGATGAAAAAACTAGGGCCTTCAACGCTCTCTCGTTTGCCACAATGACTATTTTCTCCTCTGGAATTTCTCTCTACGCTCTTGCACTTTTAATGCAAAATCTACTTGGCTGGTCTTTTGAAACTTCTATCATCTTATCGGCCGGAATCGTTATGCTTTATACATTCTTAGGCGGTTTAACGAGCGCTATCTATAATGAAGTTTTACAATTTTTTCTTATTGTACTAGGAATTTTTCCAGTGGTTTTATTTGGTCTAATCCATGCTGGTGGTTGGTCTGAAATTATGAATACTCTTCCTCAAAAGATGGTACACACTTGGAGTTATATGGGAAGTGCAAGTCAAAATGATATGGGTGTAAACCTCTTTGCCATGGTAATGGGTCTTGGTTTCGTACTTTCATTTGGTTATTGGTGTACGGACTTCCTTGTGGTTCAAAGAGCGATGGTTGCTAAAAATATGGCCTCTGCTCAAAGAACACCACTTGTGGCCGCATTTCCTAAGATGCTTATGCCTTTCATAGTAATTCTTCCAGGTCTTGTTGTTATGACTTTGCAAGCGAAGATACAAACAACCGGTTTTTCTCTCCCTTTAAAAGTTGATGGTCGACCTGATTTTGATATGGCCCTACCTTCACTATTATTTCATTATGCTCCTACTGGTTTACTTGGTCTTGGTCTAACCGCTCTTATGGCCTCTTTCATGTCTGGAATGGCCGGAAACGTGACCGCCTTCAACTCAGTTTTTACTTACGATATTTACCAAGCATATTTTAAGAAAAATGCCTCTGATAATCACTATCTTACTATAGGAAAAGTTACCACGATTATTGGAATTCTACTTTCTGTAGCTACTGCTTATATGGCCAAAAGTTTCAACAACATCATGGATTTCTTGCAACTAGTTTTTGGTTTTGTAAATGCACCTTTATTTGCAACATTTCTTCTAGGTATGGTTTCTAAACGCATTACTGGTCATGGTGCTTTTATTGGTCTAGTCTCTGGAACA
>JADGBS010000422.1 GCA_015231325.1 Oligoflexia bacterium
GCCAACTGCTTCGCTCCTAAATCTAACAACCGCTTGGCACCCTTATTGGCATCGCTAGCGGTAATGCGTTCATTGGAATTAATGTGCCTATCAGTAAGGCAATTGCTAAGAATATGGCCTTGATTATTGTTGTCAGAGTTAAGACTATGGCAAAAATCAGAACCAGACATAATCGATCGAAACACATCAGTTAATAGGTCACCCAAAAATACTGAAATGATAGAGGGGGGAGCTTCATTGGCCCCTAAACGATGATCATTACCCGCACTGGCAACTCCCATACGAATTACCTCCGCATGCCGATGTACTGCTTCTACGATAATCGAAATTAAAGCAAAGAAACGTCGCTGAGAGCTTTCATCAGATTTGGCATCTAATTCTAATAAATTATTTCCTTGATCATCACTAATCGACCAATTGAGATGTTTTCCGCTCCCATTAATACTAGCAAAAGGTTTTTCATGGAATAGCACTTTAAAATCATGTCGCTCAGCAATTTTTTTTATAATAACCATTATTAACTGATTTTGATCTGAAGAAAGATTGGCCTCAGTATGAATTGGCGCCATTTCAAACTGTCCCGGAGCAACCTCGTTATGCCTAGTTTTCGAAGGAATTCCTAATCTATAAAGTTCATAGTCTAACTCTTGCATAAAGGCCAAAACCCGATCATTGACATTACCAAAGTAATGATCTTCCAATTGCTGGTTCTTTGCAGTCAAGGATCCGAAGAGAGTTCGACCACACATAACTAAATCTGGACGCAAATTATAGTATGCCTTATCTACCAAAAAGTATTCTTGCTCAGCACCAGAATTAATGACTACCTGCTTCACTTGGTTGTATCCAATCAAATGTAAAAAACGAACTGCTTCTTCATTTAATTTAGAAATACTTCTCAATAATGGAATTTTAATATCTAGAGCAGCACCATTAGGCGCAGCAAAAGCTGTCGGAATACACAAAACTTTTCCATTAACACCTTCGGTAATAAACATAGGAGAGGACATATCCCATACAGTATATCCTCGTGCCTCAAAAGTTGAACGGGCCCCTCCCGAAGGAAATGACGATGCATCAGGTCCGCCACATAGCAACTGTGAAGCTGTCAATTTATCTATGGCGATCAAATCTCCATTTTTATGTACCAAATTCAAAAACGAATCATGTTTTTCTGCGGAATTACCGGTCAATGGCTGGAACCAGTGACAAAAATGGGTTGCACCTTTACTTAGGGCCCAGTCGCTTACAGCATGTGCAACAATCTCGGCATGTTCTTTATGCAACAATTTTCCTTGCAAACAAACCTCTTCCATTTCTCGCTTAACACTATCAGGTATTCTTGGCGCTTTTCGAAAATCAAAAAGATTTTCCGCATAATATTCACTTATCCTTAAATTTCTCCCATTTTCATCCTGAGGAATATTCATTTTCCTGATAGTACGATTAGTCGCCTGTTCTCTGCTGGCCCTATTTCTGCTGTTAGTGGCAATAGTGCAAACAGCGTTCGCAGAGCTTTCTGAATTACTTTTAATGAATGATTTCATAAAATAAATCCCCCTGGAAAATTAAAGTTGAAAAAAGGTTAAGCTAGAAATTCAAAAATAAGGTTGATAAAAATAAATAAACACAAATAATTGAAATAATCAATCGGCGCATTACTATTACTAGTACTATTACCACAATTAGTCCATGTCTATGCTATAAAAATGACGATCAGTGAGACTGATCAGAATGACGATCGGTATGACGATCGATGCACAGGCACATCAAGACACTATTGATGACGAAAAAGACACCGTCAGATGTCTTATCGAATTAGAGACAACAAATGACAATCTATAAATACAAAAACAAGCAGTCAAACTGTCAACCTGTCAAGATTAAAAACCAAAACCGAAATCGATACCTAGTTGGGTATCCTCTACAAAAACAGTAGCAGCATGGTTATTTATCGCTTGTGCATAATACTTCCCTATTTCTGCCGTAACACCATATATTATCGAAAAACCTTTCTCTGAAGTTATCGGAACTATTTCGCCAATACGCAAACCTATCGCAAACTCTTTGTATCTATCATTTAGTGAATCGCTGATTACTTTGATCTTATCAAAGTAATAGTAAGTCAGAGTTAATGTCGCAATATTTCCATTTTCCTGCTGCCACAGCCATAAAGGTGAAATAATAGGAGTTATTTCACGTTCATTATGCTTTCTGTGGATGCCTTTAGTAGCGTAGTTCACCCCCACTCTAGGAATAAGGTTCCATCCAGGGGAGATATCTGAGAAAATGTACCCTATTAATGCGTTAGAGTTAACACTGCCTTTCATTTCTTCTTCAAAATTGCCAACTTTAAAAAAATAAGTTGCATCTAAATGAAGATCTATAGTTTTTGCAATAGGTAACTCCATCCCTATTTCGGCCATGTATCGATAGCTTCGACGAGTAATTTCACCTTTACCGTCTAATTCAAACGCACGAGAATAATCGATTTTCCCTTCCAACCAGGTAAATATTGAA
>JADGBS010000423.1:0-475 GCA_015231325.1 Oligoflexia bacterium
AATACACTTCAGAGCTGCAATTATTTGAATTGTCTTGAGTGGGGAATTCTGGAGGGTTTACCATCTGTATTTAATCACTGCAAGAGTTAATTGACTCTATATAAGTTTGGGAAGAGTGAAACTAAAAGTTAAATTTTGACTACTGACGATAATGAGTTATTGTTGGATTATTGGATTATTGAATTGTTTCTTGGGTGGGGAATGTGAAAGAGGTTAAACATCTTGATATATTTTTGAATAAATAAATAAAATAGTATTTTACACCGAAATATCTCGATTAATTAAAAACAATAAATAGCAATGAATAATGAATTAAATGAACTAACTTTGTGACAATAAAATTATTTTAATTATAACACGTCGATTAGAACAGTTGAGCATAGTGATAGTAAGTCTGAGCAATCAAAACGCAAAGACACAAAGACCTTAATTAATCAAAAATGTATTTAGTTTAAGAAGTTTTAATAGATATTAA
>JADGBS010000423.1:550-2506 GCA_015231325.1 Oligoflexia bacterium
CATAGGGACCTTAATTAATTTTTGCATTCAAGTTGTTGTTGATTACCTGATTAAAAACTGCATTCAGTGAAGAAATTTTAATAGATATTGGATATAATATGAAGACATTAGCATGTTAAGATATTTTAAATTATTTTACTTTAATTGATTTTACTACAAGCGCCGAGTAGATCCTCATTAGCTTTTAGACAAAAGAATAAGACAAAGTGATTAGAGTTAATATGTGAATTTTATAACAACCATCAATTCGACCACGTAAAGCTGTGACTGCACCAAAAAACAAACAAATAAATTCTCATGATTCTTTTTATCATTTTATGACTGTTTTATCTTTTTCTTTTGGCACCATCTCCACGACCGCGACCACGACCCCTTGTCTGCCATGTGCGTTTCACACCGCCTCTACCAGCAGCTGATGACATCATCATGCCAGACCCTGATGCTACCGGAACTTCATTTGATCCAGTAAGTGGGTGATGAACGTTGGCTTCTGGAACGATGATGAAGTAGCTCTCAAGGTAGCCAGCATAGGCTCTTCCAGCAATGCGCCTGGCCTTATTGATTTCGTCTGAGGAAACTATTTTCCCATGTTTTTGTATCGACTCAACAAATCCGATCTGATTCGTTACTTTTCCGTTGCTTTTAAACACAATGCTTGGATTGTCGGAAAACTTGCTGACCAGAATTTCAATGTTTTTGTTGACTTCCATTTCCCTGAGTCTCCGAACAATTGCCTGAAGTAGAAAGATTCTAACCCTTGTCGATTTTACTGGGTCGTTAGTCACCTCAACATCCTCCCAGCCTGGCATCTTTTCTTTCCTTGCCTTGATCACCCTTCCTCTAATCTCTATGGCATCTTTGTCATCAGCACAAACCAGTCTGAAGTCCTGAAACACTCCAGCTATCTCAGGCACTGGAATCAGGTATATTGATCTAATTCTAAATTCTGACTCGGTTATTTTTGGGACAGTAGCTAGTTTTTGTTCAAAGATTTCCTTAACTTTTATCGCTCTAAGTCTTGCTGAACTGTCATCAATGAAATCACCCGGCTTTGGTAGTCGCCTGATCACCACAATGTTGTGTCGACGTGAGTTGGCCTCCATATCCAGGTCCTCTTTGATTTTTGCAAGCGAGTAGTTAGTTTTACTGAATTTCGTATCTATTTCAAGGAATTTACTTTCGGTTTTAGTACTTGTCGCACCCATAGCTTCAAGAAGCTTGTCAAGTTTCTGGTGTATGCTGGCAGAGTTGTCTGAATTGCTTTTATCAGGTGCTGCCACGTCCATTGGACTATCTTCGTTTTCAAAGGCTTCATAGGCTTCATCAGCCCAGCTTGTTTCTGGCTCAATGCTTTCTTTGATGTATTGTCGGTATCTGGACAGTGGCATATCCCTCATATGAACCCCGTCAGATCTTAAGTCAGTGTCCCCAATTGGTGGATCCTTAGCCTTGACGACGATGGGATCCAGTAGGTCGAGATAAGTTTTTTTAAATAGATCGAAGTAATCATACATCCAAATAGGGTCAGTTCTGATAGTTGGAGGGACAACAATAAACTTGGTATTCGGACATTCCTGTGCAGCTTTGTTAATATCAGCTGCCAAGTTATTCATGACAGCAGCCACGTCTGCGCACATACTTTCTGACTTGTCAAAGGGTTTTTTCCATTTTACTTCCAGATCGGCAACATGGTTTAGCACTGAGGAGATCAAAACCGTATCAAACCTAGCGGCATCCCCAAAAGCAGTTGAGTGAGCTGCACGTGAAGTTAAGCGAAGAATTTCAACTTCAGATACATTTAGTTGAACTTTAGCTCTATTTTCGTCTCTGAAGGCATGATGGCACAGGTTAGAGTCCCCAATCAATAGAAGTTTCATTTTGAATTTACTGAAATTAATTTTTTTGTAAGCGAGTTAATTTTATGAGTTAAATTTTTATTTTATATAATAATTTTAT
>JADGBS010000424.1 GCA_015231325.1 Oligoflexia bacterium
GACGTCGATCTCGAGCACGTAAGAAAGTGCATAAAAAGAGAGCTTTAGTTGCCGTTTGTAAAAATTTTGGCGTCGATCTCGAGCACATAAGAAAGTGCGTAAAAAGAGAGCTTTAGTTGCTATATGTTTGTCTTATTTGTTTGTGAAAATTTTGACGTCGATCTCGAGCACATAAAAAGTGTCTAAAAAGGTTTATTCGTGAAATTTTGACGTCGATCTCGAGCACGTAAGAAAGTGTATAAAAAATTACGTTTATTTTACTAGTAGAAGACCGTTTCTACCATCCCTTGTGCCCCAGGACCTTATTTTAATATGTAGATGCTACCGGACTTATTTGATTGTGTTAGTGTTGTAAAAATAATCAATGAGCAGCGTCAGGCCACACAATGCACTACCGATTTGGAGCTGCATTCTGATGCCCGGCGCCCTGTTTTTAAGATTTTATTTCATTTAGTCAAGCATAGGTATTTTAACAATGTATGTGTCTTCATTTGTTTTCTCGTAAATCTTCCTTTATGGCAATAATCTTGTATAACAATGTTCTTTAATATTCTTGGTTTACAATTTTCTTTTTGTTGCCTTTTGGTCCTGTTTGGCTGATTAGTTTTGCTACAAGATTTGTCGTATCCAGCTAACAGTTGTCGACAATCATCCCATGACATGTATCGACCAGTGACCAAACATTTCGCTAGCTTCGATTGTTTCAATTGTTGAGGCGTTCTATGGCCAGCTAGATCTGTCGTGTCCAGCTAACAGTTGTCGACAATCATTTCATGACATGAATCGATCAGTGACCAAACATTTCGCTAGCTTCGATTGTTGAGGCGTTCATTACCTTATGGAAGAAAAAGGAGGATTAAAAATATCAGATTTTATACAGTTATTATGCAGTTTACTATGATTTTGTATATTTATTTTGAGAGATAATGTTTTGGTGTGTACGAATAATTGCTCGAGTATGCCACAAAGGGCCTGGTGTTTAATGATTTTTAAGTTTTGTTTTATTTTAAGGTTGGTTTTAAGCGTGAGGCGAAAATTTTATGGTTTATATGTATGCTTTAGAAATCTTGGTTTTTGTTTAGGTGTTTTGGCGCAAGGCCATTCTTGTTTTTCTTAACAAGAAACAATGCTTGAGTATGCCACAAAGGGCCTGGCTTTTAGTGTTAGAATTTTTCAAAAGAAAAAAAAATGTTTTTAATTGCTTTTAATATACGTTGGTATTTTTGTTATTTATTGTTTGGCATAATGCCAGGAGTTCGCGCTAGCTTTTTCCACTGCTTTCCTTAATAGTCGCTTGAAAAATTAAAATGCAAATTACATTATTTACATTTTAAGTCTGTAGTTCCTGTAATTAAATTTCCTTCAGCTCCATCCCTTCCCTCGAGTACATATGTTGTAATTATTAGCACGAAGAATTTCTAAGTTAAATCCAGTTAAAAACCTATTCTTGAAATAAAAGTAAAGGTAAGTATGTAAACTTGAACACGTTTATTTTACATCAAAATTTAGGAGTAAGTATAATAAGGATAAAATTAAAATTAAAATTAAAATCAAAATCAGGACAAATTCAGAGACCACAAATTAGGCGATTGACCTCGAATGAAATGATTTGTAGCAAAAGGTTTTTGAAGCTAATTGAAAATCACAATCTTTGAATCAATAAGTGTTTTAAATGTAGCGTGAAAAATGATAAACGAAATGTCAGAAAGAATGGAATCAAAGAGAATGGAAATAACGGAGACAACAATTTAACATTTAAACAATGAGACAGATTCAAAGAGCCAGAAAACAAAAACAAAAAACTCGAGTGAAAACCGTCATGAAACAAAAAACAGAATAGTACACTCTTAAATAAATAAATACGGAGATCGATGTGTAATTTAAAGTTTTAATATTTTAATTTGGAGTGTTAACTATTGTTCATGTGCAGACCGCCTTCACCGAATTTAAAATTCAACTGCACTAGGAAAGTCTGAGCTTTCTTGTCTCTACTTTTTGCTTCGGTTTTTTCCTCGTTTAGTGAAGGCTCCCCGTCCTCCTGTGAAGGGTCTTTTTTCCCCTCTAGTCACCACTGTGGTTGCAGTAACGAAACTGGCCGAAGCCGCAGGTCCGGAAGGAACATCAGGAACTATAATGAAGTAGTTCTCTAGCACGCCAGTATAGACCTGCCCAGCTATGCGTCTGGCTTTAGCTATTTCTTCAAACGAGACCAACCTGCCATGTGATGTCACCGCCTCCACAAAGCTCATCTGCTTTATCACCCTTCCCTCACGTCTAAACGTTATGGTTGGGGTGTCTGAGTAGCGGCTCACAGATATGTCGGCTTTCTTTGTGGTATCTGCCTCTCTCAGTTTTCTGGCTATTGCCTGAAGCAAGAAGATTCGAACTCTTGTCGATTTGACTGGGTCGTTAGTCACCTCCACCTCCTCCCAACCTGACAATTTTTCTTTCCTAGCAAAGATGACTCGATTACGTATCTCTACCGCATCCGCAACGTCAGCAC
>JADGBS010000425.1 GCA_015231325.1 Oligoflexia bacterium
ATATCACTTAGAAAATTAGTTGAAAATCCATTAGAGAGAGATCCTTCTGGTTTAAATACTGAAGCTAGAAAATTTTTAGTTTTTCTTAAGGGCAATGATGGATATAGCGATCGACCAATTGCCTGGAAAAATATTTTCAATGAATTTAATGAAAAAGCTGCTCAAGATTTTGTGCAAGAATTAATTGTGGGAGGATGGGTGAAAAGGGATTATATAAACCAATTGGATATGGGAATGTTTATTACCGAGAAAGCATATGAGATTTTAACTTCTCATGAATGAAAAAACAAAAATATCGTTTTATTATTGAGTCTGCGACGAGGGTAAAAAAGATAACCTCTGTCAACGATGGATGTAGATAATAAAGTAAGTTTGGAAAATAAAAAATTTGTCACTGATGTATTAGGTGCGAGACCCTCTATGAAGATGGAATATACCGATAAGAAATTAAAGGTAGATATTTGGCAGGGTGTTGATTTTTACGTGAACTTGCCTA
The DNA here is from genome assembly GCA_015231325.1 of Oligoflexia bacterium. Taxonomy (GTDB): domain Bacteria; phylum Bdellovibrionota; class Bacteriovoracia; order Bacteriovoracales; family Bacteriovoracaceae; genus JADGAN01. The sequence goes on from JADGBS010000425.1 coordinate 497, forward strand.
ATATGGATTCAGAACCAATAAAATGTGGCCGTCCTTGCGACCTGGCCTACTCTAACTTCAAAAGGCCATTGATATGAGCGAAAAAAAACGACTTTGCAAATCCAAAAGCAACAAATTTTTAAGCGGCTGCCTTGGCGGTCTCGCAGAATATCTCGGTTGGGACCCGACCATTCTGCGAATCGTTTACGTGACGGTGAGTATTTTTAGCGCTGCGTTTCCTGGGATAATCCTGTATCTCACATTGATGATAGTGATGCCAAGTCCAGATGAAGAATAGTGTTTTTTATCGACAACATTTTAATAAAAAATAGCGCTGGTTTCTATTATTCACTTTTGCTTGTTTGATATTTTTGTGATAGCTTTTAGATGAGTCTGTATGATAATTCATAACAAAATGACTCCATCGCAGGCCCTACGCAGTTCCATACTTGAGTAGCTTTTTGGACTTGCAATGCTTGAATTAATTCCTGTTCTTTTTCAGAGAAGGTAGTTTTTAGGAAAACATCCAAACCGGCCCTCTGCAAGCAGTAAAAAATTTGCCCACATTACAACCAAACCGGAGATGACACGTAAGTGTAATTTTGTATGTATTTTACTAAATTACACTTATTTTTTTGTTTTAAAATTAAACTAAAAAGTATACCATCCAATATCGTATTATACATAACATATGTAATTACAACTAAATATCGAAAAGGATTATCAATGGGCATCCTGGGAGTTAACGAAGAACAAGTCTTTGAAACCGCCGACAAACTACTTGCGGCCGGAACACCACCCACCCTGCAAGCAGTAAGAAATGAAATCGGAAGTGGGAGCTACTCTACTATTTCTCGCCACCTAACACGTTGGAAGGCCAGTCAGCGCAACAAAAAAGAGATCCCTCAACCACCGGCCATTTTCACTAACTACATGAACAAAGTTTGGAGCGCCTCATACACCGAGGCCGAACGTGTCCTGGATAATGACCGACAAGCTCTGCAAGTTGAGAGAAGTAAAATGCAGGAAGAAATTACTGGAATTCTATCCATTGTAGAAAAAGTTGAGAATGAACGGGATTTGGCCATTACCCAAATTACTGATCTCAAAAAAAACATCTCCGAATTAAATTCCAAGATCTCCCAACTAGATCAACAAGAACGAAAAATCAACGAAGAACTAACTACTACCAAGGCACAACTAGTAGCAACTGAGTCCCGTCGACTTGAGAGTACTGAACGGGCCGACCGCTTAGAACAACAACTGGCAAACTTATTAAAGGATCAATTAATAAGCGCTAAAAAATTAACAAACAACAGTGAGTTTTCTAGTGATCAAATCTTTAAATCCTAAATATTATTTCGGTATGCTCACAGGTTTTGGCAAAGTAGTGATAGCATTGGGAATAGTTGGGGCATTGACAGGGATAGTGATTTTTCTAAAAGATTGCGGATATTTTATTTTTTAGCAATTCCTGGCATCAAGACTATACACGCGTTTGGAGTCTCAGGAGTAAAAATTACGAGGCTTTAAAAAATTTTTAAAAAGTTCACTTATCTCCTTTTTTATTCATGTCCCCATTATACATACCACCACTGTTTCTTTATGTACGTCTAGGTCACATCCCCGTTCGATGATAATTTCCATTTACACCAACCTTTTTTAGAACGATAGCACTAACAATATTGTTATGCAGTGAAAAATTGTTTAGAAGAAAGTGGCTTTTCATGTTCCTTTGCTACAACCCATCGTCATGTGTTTCTGAGGGAATTCGGATAAAAAAATTTCGCGAAGTAAAATTAAAAGAAAATTAAAATATACCGAGAAGATCTTTAAGTGAGAACATAAAAATGGTTTTGTGTACTGCAAATAGAACATATCAAGTAGTCAAGCAGAGATAGCTCTATCACTACTACAGGGAGATCAAGATGAATAAAAAAGAATTAATTGTACTTCTATCTAAATTTTATTTTGAGCGTAGTCAGGATACCCCGACATGGTTGGTTTTGCAGTTAGGACCAACT
>JADGBS010000426.1 GCA_015231325.1 Oligoflexia bacterium
TGACCCCTTACCAAATATTCTTACGAACCTACGAACGGGGAGTTGAGGGAGAGACTTTGTCGTGCGGAACAGGTGCAGTGGCTGCGGCCGTGGCCGTTGCTCGAGAGCAACATTGGTTGCCGGGGCCTGGGGAGCATTCGGGGGGAGTACGGCGGCCGAACGAAGAAAGAGTAATTAAAGTTATTACCAAAGGTGGATGTTCTGATATTTATCTCAATGCTGGAGCAGAAGTAGCGGGTGCTGATGCGGGTGAGGATGAGGAAATATTTCTTAGCGGTCCGGTTAAAAAAGTTTACAAAGGATTTCTTACCTATGAGGACTGGTGGTAGACCTTTCCCCTCCGCAGCGCTGTTTTAGCTCCAGGCCCAAAACCAAATTTTCATGAGCGCCCAGATAAAAAGCCATAACGGCAAAAAACAAAAGAAAAATGTGATAATACTAACAGAAGTAATTGCTGATAGATCATGAAATATTTTTCGTATCGTTTTTTTCAATGATGTTTTTATATTTATAATTTACAACTAAATTATAGTAGATGGTAGTCAGCAAAAATTTACTATGATATTAGTATTTTAATACAATAGAAAAATTTGACTCAAATGAATGAAATCATGCAATGAAGATTAAATATACGAGCAGACAAGGTGGTTTTTAATGGGTGGATTGCTAACGGATACACTGTTATTGTCAAGAGTTCAGTTTGCAATAACCATATCTTTTCATTATATATTTCCCTCTTTGACCATCGGTCTTAGTTGGGTAATTTTATATTTTCTAACTCGTTGGTTATGGGAACAAAAGCGACGGCATGAGGTTTACTATGGGCCCTACTATCAGATAGCTAAATTCTGGATCAAAATATTTGCAATAACCTTTGCAGTAGGAGCGGTCACTGGGATCACGATGGAGTTCCAATTTGGTACTAACTGGGCAAAGTATAGTAAATTTGTAGGCGACATTTTTGGGCCGCCCCTGGCAGCAGAGGCACTGTTGGCATTTTTTTTAGAATCATCATTTTTGGCGGTGTTGTTATATGGAGAAAAACGAGTAAAACCATTTATGTATTGGTTTTCGGCCCTAATGGTTGTGGTGGGAACTACCCTTTCTGCTTTTTGGATTGTGGCCGCTAATTCTTGGCAACAGACACCAGCTGGATTTACGATCATCGAAGGAAGGGCAGTGCTAGTGGATTTTTGGGCCGCAGTATTTAACCCATCGACTCTTCCCCGCTTTTTTCATACCATGGCCGGTGCATTGGCCACTGCCGCCTTTTTTGTATTAGGAATTTCTGCTTATTACTTTTTGAAACTTAAATCAAACCTTTTGAAAAGTTCTGATGAATTTGCATGTAAAAATTTTGTATTAGGTGCGGCCTTTGCATTTAGTAGCAGTATTGCATTATTGGGATTAGGACACATCCATGCAGTACAAGTTGCAAAAACACAACCGTTGAAATTGGCGGCATTTGAGGGTCTATGGAAGAGCGGGGATCATTCTCCATTATTGCTCGTTGGTTGGCCCAATCAACAAGAGCGTCGCAATGATTTTGCGCTAGAGATTCCCGGAGGCCTGAGTCTGTTGGTGGGGGGATCATTAAGTACTCAGGTGCAAGGATTGAACGATTTTGCACCTGAGCTTTATCCGCCATTACTACCAACTTTTTATAGTTTCCATTTGATGGTGGCCCTGGGTTCTTACATGATTCTGTTGGGTACGGCAGCGCTTTATTTTTTTGGACGCTTTTTGCGACAGGGAGAAGCATCGCCGCAAGTATTCCAAATATTACCGAACTGGTTTTTGCGGTTGGCCATGTTCTCTATTCCTGTACCATTTATCGCTAATCAGTTGGGATGGTTCTCTGCAGAAGTAGGAAGACAACCTTGGAGTGTTTACAACCTATTAAGAGTTGAGAATTCTATATCTGCGCAGGTCACTGCGGGACATATCATCGCGTCGATCGTGTTTTTTTCATTAATTTATTTATTATTATTTGTTTTATGGATATATCTTTTGAGACATAAGATTATTTCAAAAGTTTAGTCAGCTTAATACGGGGTGCGCGATATGATATTTTTTTTGCAGATACTTTGGTTTCTTTTGTTGGGAGTTTTGCTCGCAGGGTATTTGTTGTTGGATGGTTTTGATCTGGGTGTAGGCATAAATTTTTTTGCACGGCGTGGATTACATCCATCAGAAGGTTCGAAGGAGCGTGGCCTTTTCTTAGATAGTATCCGTCCCTTCTGGGATGGGAATGAGGTCTGGTTAGTTACCTTGGCGGGTGCGCTTTTTGCGGCCTTTCCGCTGGCCTATGCAGCGATATTTAATGCCTTTTACTGGCCGCTGATTTTATTGTTATTTGGATTGATTCTTCGAGGGGTGAGTATTGAATTTCGCGACAAATTGACTGGTGTTGATGGTGCTGATGGTGTGGCCGGTGTGGCCGGTGGAACAGTTACTGTTGCTCGCTGGAATTATTTTTTTGATGTTGGTT
>JADGBS010000427.1 GCA_015231325.1 Oligoflexia bacterium
CGAAATCTTTTTGGCTGGTGTTGATGAAGAAGCCCATTTCTGTAAATGAATGCAATAAACGACGAAAATTCTAAATAGCGCGGATCAATTTGGGACATAACCTTTTCGAGATACGTCTTTATATTTAGTCCGGTACGCATCGGTTGTCCAGTGATAAATGATCCTAAACCATCAACTTCGGGGAACAATAATCTGGGTATAGCAAAAAAACCTGCTGATATTTTATCTTTGCTAAATTTATCCCAATATGCCTCAATGGCTGTCCCACAGTCATTTACGATTGACTGTTTAATTTCTCTTAGATAGCTCTCTATCTCATTATCATTTAGTTTCACCTTTATTATCAATACAAGTCTACAAGTTACACTGCTTTTGATAGTATGGATTATTAGTTATCATATTCTTTGCTTTTGAGTTGAAGTATTTAAAAAAGCATTCATCGTAATCAATCGTATTACACATTTTTCTAGCATAATCACGATAAGTTAGCAAATCCCACATTATCTTTAATCGGTTATCAATTTTGTTATAGCCTTGGTTAAGTTTTAAGTTTAACGACTTCATCTCTCCCTCTGTTAACGATGCAGAAAAAACCAGTTGCATCGTAAACGCCTTAACTTCCTCATCAACACAATCTGTTTTGATATTATTCGATACCAGATCTATATAATTACTTGCGTGCATAGCCTCGTGTGATAACAATAACGCGGTCAGCAAATCGTCACTGCTTTTATAAGATTTATTAACTAATATGTTTAATTTATCTATGGTAGATTGGCCTGGGACAAAGGTAAAAACACCCTCAGCTTCCTTCAAATCTGAATATTGAATATTAAGGCAATTAAAAAAGCTAAAGTCACCTGAATTCTCGCCCATTTTGTTTGATAACCGTTGTTTTATTAAGCTCAGTGCTCTTTTAAATTCTTCTGGCATATCATACATTTCTTCTCGAATACATCGAGGATCTGGGGTTGAGTAATACCAATCTCCATTTTCAAATACCCATTTTTTATATCCTCTAATTTCTACCTTTGAAGTGCATTTACTGTCGCCGCAATATTCATTGCTACGGTCAATGAATCCGACGTTACCTCGTATAGTTACATTGTTTACAGTTACCCTTTGGTTGGTGGTATTTGAATTCTCATTATTTAGTTTGATATGTTCTTCTCGAGTGTATTTATTTCTTGTTGACGTATCGAAAAAATTATATGCTTCAGAATAATTCTTTGAATTAATTAAGGAGGTCAGTTTACTATATCTATCTCTAAGTGATTGTTCATTGTTTGGTAACAGTTTGCTATTTTTGTTTAGTAGAAACAAAACAGCAGACACCATCAGTGTTACTATAAGAATTAACTCTAATTTTGTGAATCCGTTTTTCATGCTTTGTTATCTAATAGTTGGCTAATACATATTCATATTGCTTTTGTTGAGAATCATTGGTTTTTTTGAATAAATCAATGTAATCTTTATCATTGAAGTTTTTGGCTGCGGCGGTAAGTGCAACTGAATCATCTACATACCAATCAAGTGTTGCTACGGTATTCTTAATTAAGTTCATGCTTTCAATATCTCCATTATTCTTGCAATATTCGATCAGTGTATTCAATGCCTCCAAAATCACTTCTTTTTGATACGGTAACAATCTTTCGGGAATAGCGGTTAAAAATAAACCAATTAACTGTCCGTTTGTAATCTCTAAAAATTTTCCCCAGTCTTGTCTAATATGGTCAGCTTGTTTTAAAGTCATTGTCCTTTTTTCCCTGTTATAACTGTAATTATTATATTCCAATTTTTGCGTTTTCTGTCATGGCTACTGCGGTAGCCATCGTTCGAACCGATGTGGAGTTTATCCCGCTGCGGCGGGAGCAGACGGTGGCGAACTCCACCTGAGGCGGACAGGCGTGAGACACGAAGTGTTGAGCGGTGATACTACACCTTTAAGGAGTCTCCTTGAAGTCTTATAACCTTTTATTACCCATCGTTGACACGTTCAGGAACCGAGAAATAGAATTTCGATCTTGGGATCTAATTGTCAAATCTTTTGACTTTATCTTGAAACATCATTCTTCTAAACTAGCTTCATAAATTGTTAAAGCTGACAAAAAACCCATATCCCTTATGTCTTCACTTATGACCATTGTCTTAACTTTTTGAATTTCAACCAACTCATAGCTTAAAGTCTCGTCAAAATCTCTGCTCTCTATGTCCCTTTTATTATCTATATTTAAAATAACAACAAAGGCTTTCATTGAGCTAAACCCTGGCTGGGGATAAATTTCAAAAAACTTATCACCTTTTCCAACATACCCCGTTTCCTCCAACAGCTCTCTTTTTGCGGCGTCAACTGGGGATTCATTGGGGTTCACCCAGCCAGCTGGCAACTCGTATACAAACTGATCTACACCTCTTCTGTATTGCCTTTCAACTACAACGCGGTTGCTATTATCAATAGCTAATAC
>JADGBS010000428.1 GCA_015231325.1 Oligoflexia bacterium
TTTTGATCGATGTCTCTTAAATTATCAAATAACTCTTCGTCCGTTTTTACTATCTTAATAACTGACGGCCCCGGTATTTCGTTAGTCGCATTAGTCGCATGCGTAGCATTGACACTACAACCACTAAATAATAATTGCCCATACAAAATCGCTAGTGCCCAGCTGGCGCTGGCCCTCATCGATAAATTAATATTCTTCACCATAATAAAGGCTCCAGACGTAAACGATATGAACACTATGAACATTATGAACAACATGAACTACTTTAATAAAGTTAGTACTTTGGACTATCAGATCAGATGAGTTTTTTTCCCGATCTTGATAAATCGATTTTTGGGAAAATGCCATCGAATACCATCGAAAATGTAACATTTGCGACTCTTCCCTTTAGGTGCTCTCTCGGTACAAATCCCCACTCACGACTGTCCCTACTGTTATCTCTATTGTCTCCCATAAAGAAGTACATATCTTTTGGAACTACAAACTTCATATAGTGCTCTCTTGTCAAATTGGGTATTCGCTGAACATTAAATTCCCTTCCTTCAATTTTTTCGTTATAACTAAATTCGCTAGTTTCATGGTACAGTCGTTCAAGGTTCTCTTGGAAATACTCTGAACGCACCAAAGTCGTTTTACCGTTGATTTTCAAAAATCCGTTCAAGATTTCAATAGTATCTCCGGGAAGACCGATCAAGCGTTTAACATAATTTACTGATGGATCTTTTGGGTATTTGAATACGATAATTTCCCCCCGCTCAGGAGTACCTGTGTCTACCAGCACAATATCTGTGAACGGAAGCTTAATATCGTAGGCGACCTTATTCACTAACAAGTGGTCACCGATGTGAATAGTTGGAATCATCGACCCAGATGGCACCCGATAATGATCAGCAAAGCTCCATCTCATTGAAAACACCAATACTACAATCAGTATTGCCCCTCGGTAATCATAAATCTTCTTGGCAATGTAATTTCTTATAGTTAGCATTATATACTCCTTGTAAAAAAGACAGCTATACAAGACTAAATGTAACATATACTTGACATAAAGTCAAACATGAAGTACAATGAACTATGAAACTTAACAATAATCTAAAATTGTTTAGAATTAAGGCAGGAAATTGGACCCAGCAACAATTGGCAGAACAGGTGGGATGCTCTCGGCAGACCATTAATTCAATTGAAACTGGTAAATTTAATCCATCGATTGAATTAGTATTAAGACTTTCCAAAACCCTGAATGCCTCAGTTGAAGAGTTGTTCTTTTTTGAGCAAGAAATGCATGAGGAAAAATAATTATGAATTTTTATCTAACCATCCCCAATTCAATAATCTTAATCAGCATCATTGTTTATTTTATTTATGAATATTTTGAAGGAAAACAAATCAAAGACGAAAGAGAGGAGTGGATAAAACTAAAGACCTTTGAGTTCGTTCAAAAGGCCAATACCTGCACATTACTTTTGCTTTCCATTGCTTATTTTTTTATTCCATATATTAATGGAATGGTGATTATTATGATCCTTATTATCTCTTCGCTCTATACTGAAATAGCTGCCAAACTATATTATAAAAAAAAATATTAAACTCTCGCTTATCGATGGTCTATTTAAAAAGACAACAAAGATCGCAACTAGCGGCCCCCTCCATTATAGTTTTAGTGCGTTTAATTTCAACCTCTGTTTTGCTGGTAATCCCAGCGGCCTTGGCGATGTGGCGATCAACGTCACAACAAATAAATGTTCCTAGCTCAGGTTGATTTATCATTTTAAAATGTTCGGCATATTTACATTTAGTAACGTTGATTACAACTTTTGATGGAGTATTTTCAATCCATTCAACCTCCACCACTCCGCCGCCCCCTTTGCTGCTTAAGTCACTCATCATCGCCGCCCACTTTTCATAAGCACTACCTTCGATAGAGGATGCCATCTTGACGTACCGATCATTGTACCATTCGGCAATAGCATTTCGAATAATTGTTGTTGCTTGTTCAATTCCGTATAACTCTTTTAGCTTAGTGTATATTGGGATTACAATTTCTGCTTGCAGCTTTACCTCTTCAAGTAAAGTAATCGTTCTATCATTTTTCAGATTGATTTTATCCATCTTAAGATTCTCTTTCATTTTTCCACATCTCTTCCCTTAAAAGCAGAAAATTTAACAATTAAAAACACACCTTTGTTATTATTATATCTAGAGGTCTATGTTTATCAAAATATTTTCGATCGATTTTTAGAGGTATTTTTCCATGACGAAATTTTTCAAAAAGACACCTTTTTTTTCTACCAATTGCTCCCTAACCAAAAGAAAATTTTTCTTCTCAAAAAATGGCCGGGCAGTAATACTGGCCTCTGTAATAATTTTACTAACTTTTAATTCTCTGGCAATTTCCTCGATCGATCTAAGTAGCAAAGTTGCGACACCTTTACCCTGAAATCTCAAGTGGAC
>JADGBS010000429.1 GCA_015231325.1 Oligoflexia bacterium
TTTTTTATATTTAAAGATGGTAGATATCAATAAGATTTTTAGAAACTAGCCGATGAGCGATGAGGATGAGGATGAGAGATGAGCGATGAACGATGAGAAGCAAAACAAGAAAAAATACAGTATAAAATAACTTTTTAAATTTGGTAACAGGCAGATAAAATGCAATTTCTAAAAATGAAGAAAACTTTACTTATTATGATCCAGTTTGTTCTGATTATTTTAACTGGAAGGTTCATTGAAAATTCATTTGCGATTGGGACAGGATTCGATACTCTCTATCTGGTTGACCATATCATTAAAGATGAATTTATTAATTCACTTTCACCTTCTATTGCAAATTCTCTGCTAAAATCAAGAACCTTAATCAATCTGTACCAGCAGGGAGAGACTCTAGAGGAAGCTCCCTATATGGCAAATTTGCAATCTACTGATAAACTAATAGAAGATCCTTTGGTTAAGTTTATACGATCACTTTTTTATATGGTACCTGGTGATACTAAAAATCTAAGAGTTCCTTCAACAACAAGTATTTTTTCCAATCACATCAGACCTAGTACTTTAGGAATTATATACGATCAACTTCTTGTTAAAAAAAGTAAAAATACCAAAGAACTGATTGATCGCATACATTCAGATTTTTTCCCTCCCGTTCGCATTGAAGAAATAAAAACGGAACTTTTGCGTGGTAATGGAGAGCGTGGTTGCAAGCTTTTTCCAATAATTGATAACAAAATCAAATCGGCCACCAGTTTTAAAGATCTAATTGACCTTCAAAAATTAATAGATCATGACAGATCGATCCTACGTAATGGGAACAATTTTCACAAGCTAAGGAACTTACAAAAAAAACGAGAACAGTTGACTCGTGAGTTAGCGGAATGTAATCAGGAAAAACAACCACAGGCATACAATGAATTCGTCAAAAAGTTGGAAGATATTTTCAGAGAAATAAAAAATATTGAAAAAATACTTTCAAACCAGAATGACCTGTTAGAAAAAGAAAAATATGATACGTTAACTGGCATGCTTGATCAGCTAAATAAAAGTATCGATCCGTTTAAAGCGATGGGATTTGTGAAACAACTTATGGCCGCTTTAGATTACTGTCAAGATAAGGTAATCCCTTATGCTAAAAACTTGCCTTATCAAATTCTCTTAAGTCAGGCGCTTTTGCGATCTAATGATCACCGAAAGACACTTTTGGAGATTGGAAAATATGCGCCTGATATACTTAAACAACCTGAGGGATCAGAGCTGACGGAGGGAGGTCCTAAATTTAGTAAAATAAAGTTACAAAATTTTTTTGTAGAAAGAATAAATGAAAGTCGTGCCTCTTTAGAATTAGAGCAACTTCAGAGTGTTAATAGTATTTCAAATATTGAAACTCAGATTAATCAGATAAAGATCTCTCAAACTTCACAAACTCGGGCCCTTGAATTTCTTACCCATCCAGATCGCACTATTCCACTGCTTATGTTTTATCAAGAAGAGCTTGAGAATACTCTTCCTCCTCTGTATAATCAGAATTTAGATAATACACTTTTTCGAATTGGCGGTGTAGGGCCTGAAGTTGCCTCTTCGGATTGTTGTGAAGCCACATTCTTTAACTTTCTAACTCACTTCAAAAACACAGCATCCGGCCATCCAAAGAAAGAACTACAGGAGCTATTAGATCTTTCTAATGCAGAATCTTCTAAAGATCCTAATTTTCGAAAAAAACTTAAAGAGCTTTTTAGTAATCGCTCCTCTTTGGCCTATTATCAGAAAGAAGTGACGGCAGATGGTAAATCTTGGTCTTATGATTTAAGGCCTTCACTAGACAATTTTTTGTCCCTCGTGGAATCCCTGTGGGAGGGATTTCCAACTGATCCAAACCTTTCACGTACTGAAAGGCTGCAAAGAATTTGTAAAATGTTTGGATGTCGTGCTCTTGTTGAGCCAGCTTTAGAACCAGCAAAGAATCAACCTTGGACCCCAGTCGATGTTACGTTTTCCTCTGCTTCGGACACATCTTCGGACACATCTCCTCCTCAAGTTAATTGTCAACAAGAAGAAATTTCAGAAGGGCCGGAATATTGTAGTGAAAAGCTAGCTCCACTGAAGCTAATATTTCAGATTCAAAATCAGCATTGTATTGCTTCTAGAGCATCAACTCCTAATCCCAAATTGGCAATTTTTAGTAGGTTTTATTTAAGTTATAAGGAAGTATTTTTTGATGACTTTCTTCCACTACTTGATAATTCCCAACAGGAGCAGAGTCTGGATAATCTTTCACATATTCTGGCCACGACTACCATTATTGAGAATGAAATGGCATCGTCATCTAGACTTTTCTTAATTAATATCTTACTCCATTATCCAAAAATGAAAAAATATCTATTCCCTATTTTAAGTCAGTTTGATTTGAGCAATTCGAATGGA
>JADGBS010000042.1 GCA_015231325.1 Oligoflexia bacterium
AGGTAAAACACCAAATAATATAGATTATTTCCGCCAGCAATATCGGAGTACGCCACTGGCCACGAAAAAGTTACTAAATCATTCAATATCGCGTTGTGTTTATCATAATCCCCCGTTTGCATAAAATATTGTCCACTTCCTGAAAGCAACACCCAAAAAAGTAATACCAACATAACTGTTGCACAACGGATGTAATTATTTATTGGCAAAGACCAACAAGATAATCCAATGTCTTGCAAAATATTGGTCTTTGTATTCTTAGAAAAATATTTGAGCGTATGCCAAAATCCATATCCAAAAGTCAAAAGCATACTGATTGCCACCCACCATTGTAACCACCCAATAAAAAATATAAAAAAGGGGGTTGCGAGATGTACGACAGAAATAATTTCAAGCGATAGCGAACGCAAATATTTATTTTCATTCATAATAGCTTCTCCACAGTTGATAAGATTCAGCATTTCATAAAAATAAGCTTGGCATAATGAACTTTGGCATAACAGGCAACGATAATGCAATGATTTTTCTAGATCCTTAAATGAAATAATCATTCAAATGACACAATAATTATGCTGATCAGTAATACGCTGCTATCAAGACCGCCTGAATAGGATGGCACTTACTGAGATAATTATTAAGTATTTTTCACCGCTTTTGTTAAAAGAGAAAGTTAGCTTACAATGCCCCCCACGGGGCGAGCATAGGGGCCATCAAGCATACAATGTAGCGCCTAATAATTAAAACAGGAGAGTAAAGTGATGAAACAACAGCGAAGCAAAAAGCTTGTTGCCGCGCTACTAGTTGTCTTCTTAATTTCAGCATTTTTCATGCAAATCAGTAAAGGTCAGGAGGAAGAAAGTATAGGGGAGGAACGTGAAGAACAAAATTGGGACCAAAAGTTCGGTCAACATTCTAGTGCTCTGCGCGAGATGGAACAGTTGATGAAATTATTATCCAAAGAGTATCAGTGCAACGTTCTTATAAAAGGGAAAAGAGACCTACCGATAACACAACTAGTTGATATTAAAAACTGCCAACTAGACATAAGAACAATGGGAGAAAATGGGCTGATCTATTACGATCGTTTCAACTTAATCAAACAACGCCCTTATCGGAAAACTTTATCATTCAAAGGAATGTCCGTCATTGCCTTTGGGACTAAAGCGCAACTAAAGGGAAGGCCAGGTTTGTATTTTGAAGACAGAGTAGAAAGAAGAAGTGTATATCGGTCCTTTAGTCGATTACACTATTTATGTCGTAAACTTCGCCCAAACCACAACGTTCCGCTGTATACCGAAGTTGGACCAGGTAATGCTGTTGACAATCCGAGACAAGATAATACAGCTGTAGCTGTAGCTGCAGCTGCAGCTACAGTGGCAGTATCAGCACCGTATGTGGAAAAACAAAATCAATATACAGGGCCAATTCCATGGGGAGAAGAAAATCGTGGCGGAAGCATCCATGTTGACCCTAAAGAAAACAATCAAGCGGCCGTGTTGATTGAGCCTTATTCGTTCCTCCTACGTTACAAATCTGCCATAAATGCTAAAAAATCTATTTTTGCAGAGTATCTCATATTTCGTGGTGATGAATCGGGAAAGATTATTGGAGATCTTATGATTAAACGTCGAGGTGAAGGACTTGATGTGAAAGTTATGGTCGATGGACTAAGTAAATTTAACACTTCGCAAGGAAAAACAGTGTATAAAAATACTTTAATTCTCTACAACAATCTGATGGCCGCAGGTATCCGGGTGTTCGGTTATTCGTGTGGGCGAAGATACGTTATTAATGATTTCAAAAAAATAGATTTATTAAAACTCACGCGTAGATCTCATGAGAAATTATGGGTGGTAGATGGGGAAGCGCCAGAGCTCGATAGCAGTGTGCTTGTGATGGGTGGAATGAATATGAGTCAAGAATATTTTCGTTTTCGTGAAGCGGGGGAAAACCGTTGGCGAGACCAGGATGTCGCCCTTAAGGGACAAGTGATTCAAGATGCGTACAACTCGTTTATGAGGTCATTTCATGCTAAGTCCATTGAATATAAAACCTACAAGGAGGATACGAAGTGTTTTAACCCTTACGATCCCATAGCGGAACGTATAAATTATTTAAGATATAAAAACCAGCATACTCAGGAGTATCTCCCTTTGAGTGCCAAAGAGAACGAAGAGGCAAAAACAGTGTTGGCGAATATCGAGCAGGTAAAGGCGGAGTCAAACACTGATCCTAAATATTTTGCTACCAATGCCGTGCGTTATATTCACACTCGTCCCGACGAACGTGAACACTACGCTGTAGATACCTATATCGAGTTGATCGATAGGGCCCAGCACGAATTGATTATTTCCAATGCTTATTTTATCGCTTACCCACGTTTAAAATCTGCATTGATCGCTGCAGCAGAAAGAGGAGTAAAAATCACCATACTTAGCAATACTCCTGAAACCAACGATCTCCCTATGATGTCAGTCGTTGGTCGCAGGCATTATTACGATCTGGTTACCGTGCCAAAAGTTAAAAGTGATGATTTTAAAATTAAAATTTATGAATGGGTTGGTAAGCATCCAGGCGATAAAGAAGACGCTACAGAAGGTACGATTCATAATAAATATATGGTCGTAGACCACAATGTTACTATCATCGGATCTTTCAATCTTGACGGTTCTTCGTTGAAAAATAGTGAAACAGTAGTTGTTTATGAAAGTCCTGAGCTCGCAACTGAACTCCTAAATCTCTTCGCGAAAGATTTGGAAATGTGTGTCGCTCCTAGCTTAGAAGATATGTATTATTTTAAATATCCTAAAGGTAGATACCGTTGGCCTTATCGACTGCAATTGCGGTTCGGTAAAGTAATCGAATCTAGTCTGTAGTATTTAACGTTATCTCGCATTATCGATATTATTCGGCATTATCCGGAATTATCCGGAAGTTAAAGGGGGTTACTACAAAGTTATTTAGAAAAAAATTTGAAAGATGTGGAAATAAAAGACACTGAAACACAAGACACTGAAACACAAGACACCGAAACACAAGGAGGTACTATGAATACTGCTAAATTCCGTTGTTTATTACTGCTCCCGTTATTGCTAGGCATACCACAATTTTCATATGCAACTAGGAACAAACGTCATTGCCATACAGATTATCGTCAACAACAACATCGCCATAATGGTTTGGGTATGAAAAGTTATGGTGATTACACTTATTACGGACTCTGGGGAAAGGGAAATAATCCGGTAGTTTTTTCTAGTTCTGGTTATTACGAACTAGAATTGGATAAATTACCTCTTGCAGCGGCCCTTCCACAAATTCCTTGGAGCGGCGATTATTGGCCCTTTAATCGTGGAGGGCCTGCCTATCGTTGGCAAATACAAGAATCGGTTTTTAAGTATCAACTGCTCAGCAAAAAGAAAATTAAACGATTGAGTTTAGATAAAATAGCAAAGCTGTCACCTGCTGAAAAATACGATATATTCATGGGGCGTTTTGACTACCCTTTAACTAATTATCTACGCAAAATTTCCGCGCCAGACGACGAAATGTGGGAGGGAATTTGTAATGGATGGTCTTCGGCCTCTATGCATTTTTCCGAACCTGGCCCAGTTGTTCTAAAACCTAGCAGGGGTGATAGAGATCTTCTGATCCCATTTGCATCTGCTGACATCAAGGCCTTGCTGAGTTTTGCGGAAGCGAATATAGATAGTAAATGCATAAGTTGTGGACTTCGTTGTGATCTGCCTCTGAAAAAAGAAGATGCGCACGATGGGGAAAAAGAAGAAGAGCTAGCACGTAATGCATGTAGCAAAAGAGCACAAGATATTAATCCAGGAGCATTTCATTTAATTTTGGCCAATGAAATTGGGATCAAGAAAAGGTCCTTTGTCTCCGAAATCGATGCAGGAGTAATGGTATGGAACCAACCAACTTACCGTTATCACGCAACAAAAATTGCTGAAAGACCTGCCGATGACCTTAATGATGGAGTAACTGTCAATATAGTTTCATTTAACACAACTGTAGAATACACTGATGAATCTGATCCCTCTTGGGGAAAATGCACCAGCAGTGATTGTCTCAAAGAAGATAATTATACTTATGATCTATACCTTGATCGCTTTGGCAGAATCATGGGTGGTAAATGGACTGGTGAGTCGGTGCTGAATCATCCTGACTTCGTTTGGAGAACAGAAAAACCCAAGATCCATACCTCGTTAGAACTTGCAGTAGATGAGGATGACAGCGATAGTGAAACATTTGAAATCGATTTCAGTGGTATAGAAAAAATTTATCAAGCGTCTATCAAAGCAGAGCAAAACCGCGACGAAGAATAAATCATGGAAGTAAACCATGTTTTTTTAGAATACTTTGGTAGATCCCATTTTTTTTGATTTGTGCTAATCCTTGATTAAAGGCCTTCAAAATTTTATCACTTTCAGGATAATTCTTATGTCCAGGGGTAAATCGTTGCACCATTAATGACAAATTTGTAGCACTAAATGGTCTACGAATATAAGAAAACTTGGTTTTTTGTAAACTTACATCGTTGTCGATCAACTTTTGCACTATCAGTTGTTCTTGTGGCTGTAGTTCTATTCGTCCAACCAACAATTTTTTAAATGCCATATTTTCGGTAGTAGAAAAATCTACTTTGAGTCCGGCACTTTTAAATGCTTCTTCATAAAAATAACCAATAATTCCTCCTAAGCTAAATTTTTTCAATTTTTCAATCATATCTATTTTTCCATCTGCCATCATAGGAAGTTCAGGGTCACCCCAGGAGTTTTCATCACCAATTTTTTCCTTAATTCCCTCGCGACCAGCATTGTAGTAAAGAAAAGTTTTTGTTGCCAAAACTGGATCAGAAAAAATAAATTCTTTGCCTCTCTCTGCAGTGGGGGTATAAGGAAATGCCGCAAAAAATTCACCTTTGCGGACATTTTCTTCGCATCTGGCCCAGGGGAAAAATGAAAATTCTGCGATATATTCTCCTTGATTCTCAAACGAGGCAGTAACTATTTCGCTAAAGAGACCATAATTTTTTATTTTTGCCCCAGTCAATGGGTCCCATTCACCAGTGGCCAATTTTATTTTGATAGCGGCAAAACCATTTCCGCACAAAATATTCAAACCCAATAATAATAGTAATAAAAAAAATAAATTTATTCGTTTACGATACATAATTTCCCTCCAATATTTTATTAATAGATATTAATATCTATTAATGGCATACCCTCCAAGATTATTACAATCCGGCCGCAAAGAATGGCCTATCTGTATTGTCGGATTCTTGTGTTAATAACTTCCTGGCCTTAAACTATTTCACTTTTTTAACAATATTACATCTCGAAATCATATCGCATAATGAATATATTGGCAACATGGCATTATGCGCAGTAAACTTTAGTTTATAATACGTAAACAGTTTTGGTTTCAATATGATATTGAATTGGTAGTGTGAACATTTTTAAATTTCATATCCCGTAATAACATACTTTATTATAGAAGGAATTGTTATGAAAAAAAATTTAACACCAATTTACATCCTAGTGCTTTTTAATATGGCCATTTTATCCCCAGCATTTTCACGTTCCTTATCCTGGTCTGATTGTGTCAAACAATTAGTTGCAAATAACCCAGAACTCGAAATTTTACAACATAAACTCGCTGCGGCCGAATATTTACTAAAAGGAACATACAGCGGTTTTTATCCAAAAGTTGCTTCTAATTTTACTTATTATTACAAACAAAGCGACAGTAACATTAATAGTAAAACTATAACTACTTATGGCAAGGAATATGACATCGGAATTTCATTATCGCAAAATCTCTTTGCAGGATTCCAAGATCAAGCAAAGATTAAACAGGTCGAGGCAAAAATATTAAAACTTCAGGAAGAAGTCCGCATTGGTCGGGCACAAATTAGTTATGATCTTAAATCAGCATATGCAGAATTACTTTTTGCCCAAAAAGCTGTAACATTGCAAAAAGAAATTTTGGTCAGGAGGGAGAATAACTTACGTCTAGTAGAATTACGTTTTGAAAACGGTCGTGAAAATAAAGGTTCAGTTCTTTTATCAAAGGCCTATTTACAACAAGCACGCTATGATAAACTACAGGCGCATAATAATATGGAAGTAGCTCAAAGTAAATTAATCAAATTATTAGCACTAGACAATAATGACCATTTAGAATTAATTGTTAATGATGAACCGCCTAGAGTGGCCATTCCAAGTAATCTACAATCACAAACATATCAAGCGCTAATGAGAAACAGTCCGAATTATAAACAGTTAGTTGCGGCTGAACAACAGTCGGCCGCTGATTTAAAATTGGCAAAAGCGAATTTTTTTCCAACACTTAATTTGACTACTACTTTCAATAAAAATGGAGAGCGTTGGTTTCCGTCCGATAACCGACAATGGCAAGCAGGAATCGTCTTGTCTATTCCACTTTTTTCTGGTGGTAATGACTATTACAGCGTAAAAAATTCTGTTGAAAATTCAATAATTGCTGCGTTAGCACGCCAAAATGGAGAACGCGAAATAGTTAACAAGCTAAAAACGGCATATACGGCGTTTAAAGAAGCGATAGAAAAGCTACTAGTAGATGAAAGTTTTTTACAGGCATCAATGGTGCGTGAAGAAATTGCACGAAATAAGTATAATAATGGATTAACTAGCTTTGATGATTGGGATACTATTGAGAATGAACTGATAACGCGAGAAAATGGTGTCCTAGAAAGCAAGAAGAACCGAGTGTTCATGGAGGCAAATTGGGAGCTCGCCCAGGGAAAAGAAGCATTTTGAATTTAAATATTTATACAAATTACCGAAGAGAGATCTATGGAGAGCATAAAAAATTCATCAATGTCTATTAAGTCTACATTGTTGATAAAGTTAACAAAAATATGCATGTTCATAATGGCCATACTTGCTATTGGAGCGTTCGTCTTTTATTTACTGCATAAAACATCATTTAATAAAAAATCAGAGATTACCTACAGTCGTCATATCGTGGATCGCGTGGATATAGAACTAACCATTTCAAGCACAGGCACTGTACAACCGGAAAATCGTTTAGAGTTAAAACCACCGATCGCTGGTAGGGTGGAAGAAATCCTAGTACAAGAAGGTGAAAATGTTATTCGCGGTCAGATATTGGCGTGGATGAGTTCTACTGAACGCGCTGCACTGCTGGATGCTGCTAGGACTAAGGGCAAACAAGAATTAAAAAAATGGGAAGATCTTTATAGACCAACCCCTATTATGGCCCCTATAAATGGAACAATAATTCTGCGCAACTTGGAACGTGGACAAACCTTCACCAGCGCTGATCCAGTTTTTGTAATGTCAGATAAACTAACTGTAAAAGCACAAGTTGATGAAACCGATATTGCGCAAATCCACTTAAAGCAGAAAGCAAAGATAACCTTAGATGCATATGGCGATCAAGTAATTTCAGGAGAAGTTGATAAAATTGCTTACGAGGCCAAAACAGTGAATAATGTCACTACTTATGTAATAGACGTTTTACCTACTAACACTCCTGCCTTTATGCGTAGTGGAATGACCGCCAATGTCACCTTTGTTGCTAATTCGAAACAAAAGGTAATTGCAATACCTAATGATGCCTTAAAACAGAATAAAGAAACAAAATCTTTTACGGTTTTGATGCCTGGCAAAAAAGGAGAAGAATCGGAGGAAAGGGATATAAGTGTAGGGATCAGTGATGGAAAATATAGTGAAATTCTTGGTGGAATTAAAGAAGGAGATGTAATTCTGATTGCCAATTTAAATATTACAAAAGAGCGTCCTCGGCAGACCACCAACCCCTTCCTACCCCATCCCCGATCCATAGGTGGAAGTAAAAAAAGAGCAAGCGAAAAAATAAATGAGCAACCGAGAGAAAGAGCGTCCAACAGCAAACCTCCAACGTCTGCTTCTCGGATCCCCAATCCACTACCTCCACCACCGTAATAAGTAATCAGCAGCGGATGATCATACATGATTGAATTAAAAAATATTTATAAAAGATATCAGACTGGAGAAAGCGTAGTCGTCGCACTTAATGACATTACTTTGTCAATTAAGGCAGGTGAGTTTGTGGCCATTATGGGACCCTCTGGTTCAGGAAAATCCACACTGATGCATATCATTGGTCTTTTGGATATTCCCGATCAAGGACAGTATCAATTAGATGGCACTGATATTGGGAAACTACCGGATGACGCTTTGGCCATATTACGAAGGCAAAGGGTTGGATTTGTCTTTCAACAATTCAATCTACTTCCACGTATGAGCGCGCTAGAAAATGTTCATTTACCACTGCTCTATTCTCAGCACTATAACCATCAATCGGCAACTATTCCTGACAATGATTCTGAGCAAGCACAAACATTATTCGCACAAAACTTACTCGATAAAGTTGGACTAAGCACTCGTTACCTTCATCGTCCCAATCAACTTTCTGGTGGACAACAACAACGCGTGGCGATTGCCCGCTCTTTAATTAATCATCCATCAATAATCATGGCCGATGAACCAACCGGAAATCTTGATTCACACAGTGAGAAGGAAATTTTACAACTTTTGAGTGAACTTCATCAAGCGGGAATCACTGTTATTTTGGTTACTCATGAAGAAGAAATTGCCAAACATGCCCAGCGGTTACTGCGCATGCGCGATGGGCAAATACTTTCCGATGAAATATTGTCGTCAAAAACAACAAATTCGGTGACGCTGCTATCTTCTCCTAAAGAATCAATTGCAACCTATTATCCAAGAATCAATCCAAACAACAATCAAATCATCGATCAAAGCATCGATCAAAAACACAAATTCAATTACAATTTAAATTATATATACAACTATATATTAAAAAATATTAAGGAGAGTTTAAAAACTCTTTTGGCAAACAAAACACGCACTGCACTTTCAATGCTAGGAATTACGATCGGTGTCGCAGCGGTAGTAACTATGTTAGCGCTGGGAAGTGGTGCACAACGGGCGATAGAAACCCAATTATCCTCGCTGGGATCAAACTTACTGATACTCAGAAGTGGTGCCACTAGAAGCGCCGGTGGTGCCAGGGGGGAAGTAGGAACAATTCAGCGTTTGGACATAGATGACGTTGACAGCATTCGACAACGGGTTTCTTTCGTAAAAAGTGTTGCTCCTAATGTTACTGGTCGAGGACAATTAACTTATCTGAATAAAAACTGGAATACATCCATCCAAGGGGTCACTTCCACTTATACTGACATTCACAATGCAAACCCCACATTTGGAAGATTTTTTACTGATGAAGAAAATAAAAAAAGAAGTCGAGTAGTATTACTTGGAACTACTATCGTCAGAGAATTGTTTGATAGTGAAAATCCACTAGGTAAAATGGTTAAAATCAACAAGACCAGCTTTCAGATAATTGGAATTTTGCCTGAAAAAGGGGCCGCAGGATTTCGTGATCAAGATGATATAGCAATAGTTCCAATCTACACAGCTATGTACCGTTTACTATCGAAAAATCACGTTGACTTTATCGATATAGAAATGGCGGATCCCAGCAAGTCCGATATAATACAAGAAGAAATTTTGGATTTGATGATCAGTCGACACAAAATTCCTGTGGCCGCTCAAAGTGACGCGTATCAAATTAGAAATATGGCAGATTTGCAAAACGCACTCAGTGAAAGTACACGTACGATGACCTTACTATTAGCGATTATTGCCGCCATTTCTTTAGTAGTAGGAGGCATCGGTATAATGAATATTATGTTGGTATCCGTTACTGAGCGCACACGAGAGATAGGCCTAAGAAAATCGGTAGGGGCCACACGTGGAGATATCCTCTATCAGTTTTTAATTGAGGCAATGATGGTCAGTTTTATTGGTGGGCTATTCGGAGTAATATTGTCATGGATTGCAACTGTCTCAATATCTATAATTTCTGGATGGGCGACTTCTATCCTTCCTTCATCCATATTTATGGCATTCTTTTTTTCGGCCTCTGTTGGAATTATTTTTGGAATTTACCCCGCCAGAAAAGCATCATTGCTCGCTCCAATTGCAGCGTTAAGATATGAATAATAATTTAGTAAAATAATCACAACTATGTATAGTTGCAAAAAGGAAATAATATGCATGATATAAACCAAGACAATTTAGTAAAATTGATTGATCGTTTAAACTTATATCCAATTGGTCTTCCAGATTCATCAGATATTCGTGAATTCTTTTCCATTTTCTTGAGTGATGAGGAAATAAAACTGGCATCGGTTTTTCCGTTCAAAGAAGTCACCGCTGCCGAATTAGCTAGTAGAGTTTGCTGGCCCCTAGATAAAACCACAAAGATTTTGGAAACACTGGCCGATAAGGGAACCGTTGTTGACTTTAAGTTGAAAGAGGGGGATCAAGATTGCTACTGGATGCTCACTCCCTCAGTTATTGGTTTTGTTGAATTTTCTTTGATGAAACTCAGAGAGGGAACTCCATTCCAAAGAATTGCCGAAATTTTAGAATCATATGAAGACAAACACTTATGGAAAGATGTTTTTGGGTCAAAAACTCAATTAACTAGGGCCACAATCGGATATGATGTTCCAGTAACGTCAAAAGTGACCCCTTTAAATGAGGTTGAAGATTTAATCAAAAAAAATGCTGGTGGTTCTGCACAGACATGTTTTTGTCGACAAAAAAAAGCACTCCTTAACAAGAACTGCAAGGTAGCACCTCATTTGGAAACCTGTTTTTCGTTGGGAGGAAGCGCTGCTGATTTTTTGGTAAGACGCGGTTATGCCAGAAAAATAGATGCTGATGAGATGATTACAAAAATTAGAGAATTGGGAAAATTGGGACTAATTCATGTGACCGATAATGTGAGGGACCGGCCAACTTTTATATGTAATTGCTGTGGATGTTGTTGTGGTTTACTTCGAGGAACAATCGAAAAAAAAGTGAAACATTCAGTATCACCAACACAATATATTCTTGATATAGACAAAAAAAAATGTGTTGGCTGTTCATCATGTGTAAACAAATGTCAAATCAAGGCCATCTCTCTGAAAAATATAAGTAACCGTATTGAGGGGGAGGGTGGGGGTGAAGGTGGGGGTACTGTACAAGTCATTACCGCCATGGTGGATAAAGAATTATGTTTAGGGTGTGGTGCTTGTACTAAATTTTGTAAAAAATCCGCACTCTCTTTGGTATACAGAGATAAAAAACCTCGAATTCCTAAAAATGAAAAAACCAAATTCATACGCATAGCATGGGAAAAAGAAAAATTTTGGAAGATGGCATGGGCGATCTTAAAGGCCAAATTATAATCACCATATGAGGACTATGTGAGTACTGAGATATTAAATTAAAGGCCTAAATTTCTGTGTATGGAAGGATACCTTGAATCTAGCAAAATTAGCAATCCAAAGACCGATTTTCATAGTGGCGGTATTTTCTTTGATTTTGACCCTGGGAGTACTATCTTTTTTTAGGATTGGCATTGATCTATTACCAGACATCTCATTTCCTGTTGTATCTATAACCATTCCATACCCCGGAGCAGGACCACAAGAGGTTGAGCGTGAGGTCACTAAGATTGTGGAAGATCGTATCAGTGGATTATCGGGAATAAAAAATATTCGTTCAGTCAGTAGGGAAGGGGTGAGTGTAATGATGGTGGAATTCACTCTGGAGAATAACATTGAATATGCTGAGCAGAGGATAAACCGGGCCATTGCTTTTGTTCGTTCTAAGCTACCCAGAGAAATTGAAGAACCGTTGATTCGTACTTTTGATCTCTCTTCTGAAGCAGTTGCTGTACTAACTGTTTCTGCCGGGGGGCTCCCTCCCGACAAACTCTATGATTTAGTAGATTTGCACGTAAGGCCAGCATTGGAACAAATTAACGATATTTCTTATGTCGAAATAGTTGGTGGGCGCGAACGGGAAATTCATGTTCTAATGGAACGCAATCGGCTCGTGGATCAAAATATTTCCGCCACTACTGTGGCCCAAACGCTAATCGCCGCTGGTAAAAATATTCCTGCAGGAACCCTTAAGTCCTCCACCACCGATACACTAGTACGTACAATAGGTGAGTTTAAATCGCCAAAAGATATCGAAGAAATATTGGTTTCATTCTTTGGGAATGAAGTGCCCGTTCGTATTCGTGACTTGGCCAAGGTCAAACCAGTACTCAAAGACGCCAGTAACTACACTTATGTTCAAGGGAAGGAGGCCATCAGCTTAAAGATTTATCGCAGATCAGGATCGAATACGGTGAGGGTATCTACGGCCATAAAAAAACAGACCGAGAAAATTAACCAACAATTCCATGAAAAAAATATTAGTTCGCAAATTACCATAGTTCGTGACGCTGGACGACCAATAAGAGTTAGCGTTGACGATGTCAAACATACAATTTTTTACGGGGTTGTTCTTACTATTTTAGTAGTTTTTCTTTCTTTGCGCAGTCTGCGTTCAACCTTAATTACAGGAATTGCTCTTCCTAATTCTTTACTGGGCGCGTTTGTATTGATGTTTGCGATGGGTTTCACTTTGAACATCATGACATTATTAGCACTAAGCCTAGCAGTTGGTTTATTGGTTGATGACGCGATAGTTGTGCGAGAAAATATTTTCCGACACTTGGAAGAAGGGGCCAATCCCAAGGACGCCGCCATTCGCGGAACATCTGAGGTAATCATGGCGGTTACTGCGACTACTCTGACTATCATTGCTGTTTTTGGTCCGATCGCTTTTATGGAGGGAGTGGTGGGACGCTTTTTTAAGGAGTTCGGACTAACTATTTGTTTTGCGATGGCAATCAGCTACTTAGACTCTCTGACAATGGCACCGATGCTATCTGCTTACTTTGCAGGGATTAGCAATCATCAGAGAAAAATTCAGTCAGATTCAATTTTTAAAAAAAGTTATTTAAAACTGTTAAGCTTCACCATAAAGCATCCCCTGATTATTTTACTGCTTGCACTAGCAATCTTTATTTTGAGTTTTGGGGTTATCAACAAGGTACCAAAGACATTTATCACTCCTGAAGATAACGGAGAATTTGCGATTAGTTTAGAGTTATCGGCAGAAACTTCCCTCGAAGCAATGCGTGATTTTGCTCTCGATGTCGATAGTAAAGTTAGAACGCAAAAGGAAGTAGTGCAAACTTTTCTGACTGTGGGAGGAAGTAACGGTGAAAGTAATCTTGCTTCAATTATTGTTCAATTGAGTGATCCACCTTTTCGGAAAATATCTACTACTGATTTCAGGGAAAGGATAAGAACTTTTTTGTTACCCATTTCTAAAATAGCACGTGTCAAAATTATTGAAGCACAAGAAGCAGATGCCGGAGTATGGGCAGAACGACCATTTTTAGTTAACGTTGTTGGCGAAGATTTCGCTTCGATTGAACATGCCTCCGAATTACTACTCCAACGCCTAAAAAACAACCCAAGTTTGAAAGATGTCGACAGCAGCTATCGCCCTGGTCGGCAAGAACTACAAATTGAAATGAATCAGGATAAGGCCAAGAAATTAGGTGTTACCACTTCTATGGCAGGTCAAGATATTCGAACACAATTAGAGGGAACTTTAGTTGGTCTGTATCGAGAGAATGACAAAGATTATGATATTAGAGTATTGATGAATGAATACGATCGCAACATACAAAAGCAATTTGATCAAACCTACATCCCTAACGTTAATCAACGTTTAATAAAACTTTCTGATGTCGCTCAATTAAAAAAATCAATTCAGCCAGAGAGCATCTATCGTCAAAATCGCGCTCGCTATATTCAAATTTCTGCAGAGATAAATCCCAAAGGAATGGGACTTAGTGCCGCAATTAACGATGTGAAAAAAATTATGAATCAGGAGATTAAAAAATTAATCAAAGGCATAGATTATCAGTTAGTTGGAGATGTAGAACGTTTTGCAGAAATGGAAAAAAATATGTTGCTTGCTTTGGTTCTCAGCATTCTTTTTATCTATTTAGTCTTGGCCAGTCTGTACAATTCACTATTTACTCCTCTTATAATAATGATAGTGCTTCCCCTGGCCGCCTGCGGCGCATTTTATGCATTAGCAATTACTTCTACCGCAATGGATCTTTTTGCTATTATTGGTTGCATTTTACTTTTGGGAGTTGCCACTAAAAATTCTATATTATTGGTTGATTATATTAAACAAAAGGTTACCCAAGGTGTAGATTTGACACCGGCAATTCTCGAAGCAGGTAGAGTGCGACTACGACCAATTATGATGACCACCATGGCATTGATTGCAGGCATGCTTCCAGTTGCAATAGGATTGAGTGAATCTAGCAAACAACGTCAAGGGATGGGAGTAGCAATCATTGGAGGCCTAATCACCTCTACATTGTTAACGCTGGTAGTAATTCCTGCTGTCTACGCGTTCATGGCAGTTCTGTTGCAAAAAATACAAAAACATTACTCTCCTAAATCAATGACCTAATCTTACTTTAATGCTATTTTAAATGCTATTTTATTCTTTCCCAATGGTGTATTTCTTTAGAAACATTTCCAGTGGACAAAAAGCAGTGAATGATGACTGTAGTAGATTCAGTCCCACAAACATAGTGATAAATAACCAATAAGGAGACAAAATATATCCTAGTATTGAAGATATTAAAACCAACGATCCTGCTACTGCTCTAACAATGTATTCACGTTTCATAAAGAAACCTCCTTGTTAATAGTACGCACTACGAATGTTTTATTTTTGGCAATCCAATAATAGAGCACCGGAACTAGCGGAATCGATAACAGAGCAGAGACGATAGATCCGGCCATTAAACTAATTGCCAATCCCTGGAAAATGGGATCGAAAATGATCACAAATCCCGCTACCAATACGGCCATAGCTGTTAGAAGGATCGGTCGAAAGCGAATGATAGTAGAATCAATAACTGCATCCATGCAAGAACTTCCATCACTTCTCTTCATCTCGATAAAATCAACTAGTATAATGGAGTTTCTAACAGTGATTCCTGCGCCAGCAATAAATCCAATCATTGAAGTGGCGGTAAAAAAAGAGTTCATCAAATAATGTCCAGGCAAAATTCCAATTAGGGTTAGAGGTATTGGTAGAATAATGATCAGTGGCAATGTAAAAGAGTTGTACCATCCGATTACTAAAATCATGATAAGGATTAAAGCAATACAAAATGCCACTCCTAAATCTCTAAATACCTCTAACGTAATGTCCATCTCCCCGTCCCACTTTAGAGTAGGTAACTTACTTGTACTTGGAATATCAGTATAGGTAACATTAAATTTCGCTGGAAGTTTATCTTGCATTTTCAAGATAGCATAAAAAGGACTTTCTTCTTCTCCAGCAACTTCCGCCATCACGTAGGAAACGGTCTTTAAATTTTTATGGTAGATTGGAGAGATGGTGGAGGTGTTTTGAATATCCATTACTTTTTTTAAAGGAACCTTATCACCATCTACTGAAGGAACGGTCAAACTTAGTATCTTTTCATCAGAGGATTTAATTTGATCGCGAAGAGACATCCTCATAAATACCGGTTCTTCTTCGTTAGCAAGATGCATTTGAAAAATATTTAAATCTGCTAATGCCATCAAGACGGTAGATGTCGCGTAACTTTGCGGAACTCCATGTACCATTCCTTTGCTTCGGTTAAAGTCATAGAGAATCTTCTTCTGAGGTACTTCTATAGTAGTATCGGTTTCCACTACTCCCCCAGTATTACGATAGATCTCTGCTAAATCGATGGTCGCCTTTTTCTGTAGCTCCTTATCGGGATAGTATATTTCTGCTAATAAAGTTGATAATACCGGAGGCCCAGGAGGAATTTCTAAAAGTTTAATCTTCACATCTTTTAGCGAGGAATATTTTTTATTAAGATCACTGCGAACTTTATTAACTAGTTCATGACTTTGAATTTTTCTCAGATTTTTGTCGAGTAGATTTACTTGAATATCAGCTCTATAGGAAGATGAACGCATGAAAGAGTGTTTTACCATCCCGCTAAAGTTATATGGAGCAGCTGTTCCAATATAAGTTTGAACGTTTTTTACCTCAGGATAGTTGTACAACATTCCAATCATTTCACGCATGAACGCTTTAGTTTGATCTAGATTAGTTCCTGGATGAAGATCCACTAAAATCTGAAACTCTGATTTATTATCAAATGGTAACATTTTCACTTTAACTAATTTACTGGTCACCAATGAGAATGAAGCGGACAACATTAGAATTACCACGATTGCGACAATTATAGAGTTTATCTTTTTACTAATGGTCCAGCTCATTGCACCTCGAAGCGTTCTAGCAAATATTCCATCTTTGCGGGTACTGCTGGCATCGCTAATCTCTGTAGTACCATCAGTATCGTCATGATCGTTATGATGTCCTCCACGCGAACTTTCTTTAATAATGCGTTTTCCTGCCCAAGGTGAAATAATGAATGCGATAAAGAGAGAAAAAAGCATTGCTAAAGAGGCGCCGATAGGAATCGGGCGCATATATGGCCCCATTAGTCCACCAACAAATGCCATAGGCATAATCGCCATAATTACGGTGAGTGTGGCCAAAATTGTGGGATTACCTACTTCATCGGTAGCAGCAATAATTGCTATATCTTTCTGCTTATGTCTTCTTAGAGACAAGTGTCGATAGATATTCTCCACAACTACAATAGCATCATCGACCAAAATACCGATAGAGAAAATTAATGCGAAGAGGGTTACTCGATTGAGAGTATATCCGAGTAAGTAATAAATAAAAATAGTCATGGCCAAGGTAACTGGTACCGCAATACCCACCACTAAAGAAACTCTAATTCCCATAGTGATGGCAATTAGTACCATGACCGAGATTGTGGCAATTAGCAGATGTTCTAATAACTCATTTGATTTCTCTTTGGCGGTAAAACCATAATCCCTGGTGATTTCATATTTTATGTTCTTATCAAAATCAGGAAGGGAGGTAAGGGTTGTAAGTTTCGCTTGAATTTTTTCTGCTAAAATAGTTGCGTTAGTACCTTTTTTCTTAGCATATGCGATAGTTACCGCCGGCAGCATCTCCTTCCCATAGGAAACGTGGGTTCTGACTAAGTCATAATCAAAAACTATTTTGGCGACGTCACCTAACTTGATGCTTTTTCCGTAACGATGCCCGATGGGAATATTTGCGATATCAGTTATGTTTTTCGAAAATGACCCTACCGCCATGATTGGTTCTGGTGATCTTTCTCGAATTGGTCCAATAGCATAGGCAGAATCAGACTTTTCAACAGCATCTTTAAGTTCAATTAAGGTTACTCCTAAATCATCTAATCTTTTCAAATCAGGAATTATCTTTAAAACTTTTCTTTCCCCCCCAATGTATGTGAGATCACTAATTCCATTAATTTCTTGCAGTTCTTTGGTCAAAGGTACAATTTTGTAACGGATTTCTGAGGAATTATATTTTTCTGAATAAAAGGTTATGGTGTAAAAAGGAACATCATCGATAGTGTAGGATTTGATAATGGGATTTAATGCTTCCTTAGGGAGGATATTTCTTAGGCCCATCATTTTATGGTGAACTTTAACTAAAGAGTTTTCTAGGTCCTCGCCTACTTCAAACCGAATAGTAACTAGCGCCGCGTTTTCCAAGGAGGTTGAATAAACGTGCTTGATGGATAATAAAGTAGTCATCTCTTTTTCAATAAGATTAGTGACTCTTTTTTCGACCTCCTCCGGAGAGTATCCTGGTACAGGTACCAACACATCGATCATTGGTACTTTTATTTGGGGTTCTTCTTCCTTGGGCGTTTTGTAAATGGCAAAGACCCCCATTATTAGCGCCACTATAATGAATAGAAGAGTTAGTTTCGAATTAATGAACTCTCTGGCAATTTTTCCGGCAAATCCTAGATCTGCATTCATCACTGAACCTCTGTTTGAAAATTAATGGTATATTCAGCTAACTTTGCTCGATATGTTGATTTTGAGGTTTGTAATTGAGAATAATTTTGTAAATAGTGAGTAAAATTATCTAGCATATTATAGAGGTCCACAGAACCTCGACGATATTGATAATCCAATATTTTCTTATTCTCTTCAAAGAACTGGTGTTTTTTTTCCATGCTGGTGATTGAATAAGTTAATTGTTCTAACTCATCCCTTAGTCTTTTGGTATCGGAGAGTACCTCTGCCTTTTTGCTCTCTAGTTCAGTTTTTCTTAAGATATAATTGGCCTTTGCCAGAGAAACTGTGGAGGGAATCGACATTCCGAAATTCCACGACAGCACTACGCCTAAAGTACGATCTTTAGCGTAATTATCAAATTTTCCTGTGGTGATATTGTATTCTCCTAATATACCTAAATTGGGCCAATAATTTTTTTCTTCTTTGGTGATGGTTGCGGAGGCAGCATCCATCTGTTTACTCGTTGCTAAAAGATCATAACGAGAATAAATTCTTTCGTTATTAATATTATAGTTAGGATTTTGCCAAGAAAGTTCACGAGGTAAGACTTTAGCAAGCTCTAGATCCTCATTTTCTGCTCCGCAAAGATATCTGACACTCTCTAAAATTTTGTTTCTTTCTAGCTTGATAGAATTAATTCCCTCATTAATGGTCTCGAGAATAATTCGCGCCTGATTATAACTTAAATATCTATTCTTATTTTCGGAACTTTTTATATCGTAAGCATTGGCCACTTTCTCTAGAAATTTACGTTCTTTTTTAAGGAAATCGTCCATCGCAAACAGATTGAAATTGGTATAATAAAGTGCATATAAGTTTTTTTTGATTTCATTTCCTATCCATTTTTTTTCAAATTGAAGCGCACTGCTTTGATTATTAATAATGTTTTTGCTTGCATTTATACTGCCGGAAATATTTATAGGGATATACACGGAAAGAGTGGTTTGATGAGTACTCTCTGTATTAGGTGAATTTAATTTATCAATATTCTGAAAGTCGGCCATCTTAAACTCTTTCTTAGTTAGTTTCAGACCGAAAGCGTTTACGGGATTGGTGGTAGAGAGGTACCGCTGTTTTATCTCAAAGGTGGGAAAATAGTATGAATTGGCCAATTTTGTTGAGCTATCCATTATATTTAACTTTGCATCAATGGCCTTTAATAATGGAGAATGCTCAAGAGCAGTTTGGATAAGTTGTTCATAGTTTAATACCTTAGCGCCTATATTTTTGGAATAACTGGCCTGAATCATAAATAGGATAAGAATAACTGAAAATTTCCTAAACATAGCTGCTCCTATTGGGATCATTTTTGATTAAATGTTTTAACGTATTGGGACTTTCATGAAGACGATACGCTTTAAACCCTAATTTTCTTAAAATCTGAACTCCCTCACTAGCGGTATGGCAGATCCTACCTCGACAAAACAGGTAGTAGATTTTACTTTTCGAAAACGATTTTGCTCTGCTAGAAATTTTTTTTAACGGAATAGTTAATGCGCCCGTTACAGGAGAACATTCTGCCTCATATTCATCTCTGACATCCAACAAAACTGCTTTTTTATTTTTTACTTCTTTTATGATCTCAACGATGGACTTTTGATTCTTTATCTCATCATTAGTAATTTGATTGCTACATTTAAGGTAATCAGTTGAGATACATTCAGCTAGATCGAGGAGGTTTTCGATGAAAGAAGCTATTCGTTCATCCCTTAAACTATATATTCTCGACAGTCTATCTTTATGAACGGAGACTAATCCGTCCTTATAAAGACGCTGTAGATGCTGCGAGGTATTAGCAGTTGACTCTCCTGAAAGTTCTGCTAAGTTCTCTACCGACCGAGGAGCTTGTGAGAGTAGTTGCAAAATTTTCAATCGAGATTTCTGTCCAATAGATGATGCCAATACTGCCACAATTTCAAATAGTTTTTCGGTATTCTCTAGTAAATTATTTTTCTCCATACAATACAGAATTCAATAGAATTCTTGAATAGTCAAGAAAAAATTATTTTTTTTATATTCATTACCCCATCGCATTCGTTTTTTTCCCACTTTAGTCAGCTGAATAACTGAACACTTCCGCATGATATTACAGAAAGCAGAACGATTTTATAACTAAAAACTAATAAGGATGCTTCTCATTGCCGAGGGTGTTAAACGGGTCAATGCCTATGCGCTGGATCACATTGGAATTGCATCAGATATTATTGAGGAACTAAAGATTTAATCACCTGCCAGATAGGCTTAACCATAGCTTCATACTTCCCAGACAAAAAAAATATTGCACTACGGTGCAATGAAATATAAAGTCGTAATAAATATCTTTGACTAATTTTTTCAGATGATATTTTTTGCGATGGAACCCTATTTTATAGCTATTTCTATTATTAAGATAAAACCTTAATTAAAGGTCAGTAGTTTACCGAGCATACAGAAGTAGCATGTGTGATGGGGAGAGGAATAAAAAAATACTGATTTCATTTTCTACCAATTTTTCTATCGCTATCTGGCCAAATTTCGTGTTCAATCAGTGTCAATTTTCAAGATGTCAGTCTTAAAATTGGTATAACTGTGAAGATGTATTTTTTATGAGTAGCAATTTTGATTATCGATCACTACTAAGTAAAATGGCCGAGTTCGAACACAGAGTCTTTACCATCACTATGCTTATTAATAAGAATGAGCGACACAAGCTCAAGATGTACATCTACCACCATCCAGATCTATTCACGGAAATCCGCGAAACATATGGTATCATCGTTTTTCAATTAGCATTATTAATTTTTTTGGGTGGCACACAACATGAGCGATATTTTCGATAACGACAGCACTATTAATAAAATAATAAAAGCGTTAAACCTTAAACCTCATCCGGAAGGTGGTTACTTCAAAGAAAGTTATCGCTCTCCGCTAAAGATCAATGACCGCCATTGTTCAACGGCGATATATTACCTGCTGGACATAAACTCGATCGCTAAATTTCATATTATTAAGTCAGATGAGATTTGGCATTTCTACGCAGGTGGCGCTATTAAACTAGTTTATTTTTGTGCTGACAACAATCTTCACGAGGTGCTTATGGGAAGTAATGTGATTGCAGGAGAAACCCCTCAGTTTATGATTCCCGCCAATACCTATTTTGCGGCATACCCTTCTGAGGGAAGCATGTATGCTCTACTTGGTTGTACAGTTGCCCCGGGATTTGATTATAGAGACTGGGAATTAACTCCCAGAGAAAAATTGTTGGCCAAGTATCCTCAGCATAAAAAGATAATTGAGAAGCTTACTTAGTTGAAAAACATTTCTTGTTGCAAGGAAAAATTTATGCATCATATTCCTATTGGATATCTTTTTTGGTTATTCGGATTCACTGGTTCGCATCGATTCTATTATGGTAGGCCAATGTCGGGAACACTATATTTTTTTACATTTGGTTTGCTCGGAATCGGGTGGATCATTGATCTTTTTTTGATCCCATCAATGGATCGCCAAGCAAACAGAGAATTTAAAGCAACCGGGGCCAGTTATACCGTTGCATGGGCGCTCTTAACTTTTTGTGGTATATTGGGCCTACATCGTTTCTACCTGGGAAAATGGATTACGGGTATAATTTGGTTGCTGACGGGAGGTTTTTTTCTTATCGGTTATCTCTATGACTATTGGACGTTAAATGACCAGGTTGAGGATGTTAACAACAACGGTTGGATATTTTCTAAGTGAAACATCCTTTTTATTAACGGCAGTTGCTGCCTTCTCTATGGAGACCTTGCGGGAGACCTTTCGCCACATTATTCTAGAACGCTATTGTAAGTAGGATTAGAATTAGAATAGCTACTTATAGAGATATTTCTTTCACTGCCATCATTCCCAAAAATGCATAACTGCCTACTGTCTCTCTCCATCCACAGAATACAACCGTTAACAATAATTTCCTCCAGGCTTCTTTCACCGAACATTTTTTCTGTTTGTGGATTTTGCTTATGATCGCTCATATGTTTTCCCATCCTTTTAATCAAAACCTAACCAAGACTCTTAAGATCAAAAATACCATCATCCTAGCAGATATTTCTACATATATAAGGCCCTTATTCCACCAAAAATCAGTTATAATTTTATACATACTAGAGTGGTGTTAGTAGCAGTTGTTGGATCGAAAAATTTTCATTTGAGTAGAGACACTTGCGTAAATTCTTGGTAGAGTGATCGCCATAAAAAAGGTATCGCAGCGAGCACTGATCTCCTCCTGGGTCCCAGTGTGGTGAAATTATTAGGGTGTAACCGGTCTTCCTCACAGTTGTTTTCACTCGTTTAGGCGACTAGTTTCCACTCAATTTTCCCCATCAAATTTATATGCTTATATTGCTTTTCCTCTTGTTTTTTTCTGTTGAATTTTTGAT
>JADGBS010000430.1 GCA_015231325.1 Oligoflexia bacterium
TTATCCATGACATCTCGACAAAATGTACAGCAGTAATGCCGGATATGAAAAAGGCCATTGAAGTTCGGATATAAGCGAGCAAGGTCCTTTTATTTGCCAAAATTGTTCTGTCTATGGCCAACCAATCTCTTAGAATTAATTGATCACCAATAAAATTAGAATACGGTTTTTGATTAAAACTCACACTTAATCCCTGTAAATCAAAAGAAGTAAAATAATACTGCTAATAATTTTCATACTGAAATCAGTCACATTTTTAATGCTCTCTTATTGTCCATATTAACAAATGTTCAAGTGAACAATCGAATTATTGATAATAAAAAACTAATTAAAAGATGGTAAAACGAAATACTACACTCTAAGATAGTAATGTATTTTTCCAAGATCCGGCATTAATAACATTTTTAAAACCACTTGATCTTAAAATAGTGGCAGCAACTCCACTTCTGCCCCCAGAAGCACAACAAACTATTACTGGTTTTTCAGGATTCAACTCATTTATTCTCGGTGAAATTTCAGATAGAGGAATATTTCGACTTAAATGATTGGCCGCCGCTGAAAATTCTGCAATTGATCTCACATCAATAAGTTGAGCTCCTTCTTTTAACAGTGCTGATAATCTCATTTTTACAACTTTGAAACGCCAATATCTCCAGCCTAAAAATAGAACAATTCCTACCACCATTACAGCAGAATAAACTTGATAATTTTCAAACATAAATTCCCCCTGAGCTTATTTTCTTCCAAGATCACTCCAAATTCCTTCCAAATATCT
Organism: Oligoflexia bacterium; assembly: GCA_015231325.1. Classification (GTDB taxonomy): domain Bacteria; phylum Bdellovibrionota; class Bacteriovoracia; order Bacteriovoracales; family Bacteriovoracaceae; genus JADGAN01. The sequence goes on from JADGBS010000430.1 coordinate 776, forward strand.
ACAGAGACATTTTATCTGACAGCGGGAAGAAAAGGGTACTTTAAAATCACTTTTTTTCCTTATCTTACATGACAAAATTAGGACGTCACTGAATAATACCGTTCCATCTAACCAATTTCAACATCACAAAAAAACCCAAAAAGTACGCCACCATTATATACCACCCCTCTCAGAATTTTAATTTCTCGTTTTTCTCCTTCTTAAAATGTAGACAAAATACGAAAAAAATATTAATCCATAGTGAAAATTTTGACTATTTATTTTCAGATACTATATCTTAATTTTTCGCAAGGCCTAGTTATACAACCCAGATAGGAAGTAGGCCTAAACTGGAGATCTAGATGTCTTAATATATTGAAAAGGTTGCCTTTTGGGTTAACCGAATGCCATTGCTTTAACCATATCACCATTATTTGCGCCAAAAACCTATGTAGCCTCCTTGCATCTTACTTCTAAAAGCACCCCAGTTCATAGCACGTAGATAACCATTAGCACCGATTGCCCAGCTACCGCTGCTGCTATAACCATGACTTCCATCACTAAAATATACTGTATTACTTACAAGTCCATAGATGGTTACGTAGTGATTTTTTAGATGTGCTACTACTGGAGCAGCACCACCTAGATAAGTTGGAATTTCCTCCACACCGATAGTAATAGCACGATAGCGGATACCTCTCTCATTCATGTATGAATTATAACCTCGCTTTAGAGCATCCTCCCCGGGAAGGATCGGCACTCTTTTGTAGATGGTATTCTCAATATATCTAGAAGCAGAGACGTTATCTCGAAGTCCACTGATATATGTAATCGCCACTGCCCCAGCGTGCGAACCACAGCTGCCACGAGTGGTACTAGTGTTAATTTGACCGTAACCAACTATCCCAGGCAAGGGGCCAGCATTCTTATTGAACATCAAGTCACTTTGGAAAGGCGTGGCAGTATTCGTGAAATCTTGAAAATCCACGTCTTCTATCTGATCTATAAAATCAGGAAAATTTATGTCATCCACAGAATTCAATGAAATAGTACTATCGATCGGATATTGATCATTTTCCGTTGCAGAATAGACTTTATTATTAGTAAATAAAGTTAGAGAGAGAGCGAAACACATCATCGTCAATGACATTGCAAAAGCAAAGATACTCGATTTCCTCACTGAACACCTCCGGAAAATAATGTTTTTGATCAATAACAACGCACAAACGCTGTTTAAAATAAGTTTGTTATGCCTTTGATATAACTAGTATAGTGCCAGAAGTTATACCCGAATTCAAGCGAGTTTTTGTAATATCTCAACGTAGTTATTGTGCATATAGATCTCACCTGCCTATAATATCAATGTGACCAACAAATAGTCCTACGATAATATCTCCTCATACCAGAATATCTCTCAATACGATGGCCGGATGGCCGGATGGCCTAAAAATACCAATTGCGATTATAATTATGAACTTTTAAAGTAAATACCTTGACTTTCCTATTAGCTCTGAGGGTTCATTAATTATCAATCAAGTACTGTATATTCAAGGAGACAGTATGAATGCATTAGTAAAAAAAATTACAAAATTATTAAAATACTGCTTTGTAATCTCAATACTATCCATAACAAATTTTTT
>JADGBS010000431.1 GCA_015231325.1 Oligoflexia bacterium
CTTGAACTGAAAAGTCCGGCCTGTGGATCCTGTACTCCAGTTGATTTGGTGAATGGTTTTTTGCAGTGCGGGCATTGAATTTCTTTTTCACCAACAACAATGCCAGATTTAAAGCGGTCATTCTTTGCAAACGCGCTCTGAACATGTGATAACACGACGATTACCAGTAATACCAGCATCAACGAAACTGCTTTTATTGAAAGTTTCATAACGATCTCCTTTATGTTTTTTTTACTGCTTCAATATTAATAACGAAAGTAAAATTGAAATTGTCATGAAAAACAAATTCTTAAACACCGATTTTCACAGAACCGATAAAAGTCAGATTTTTACCCTAAAAAACTGAGCAGTCCAACATATTTCTATCTGTACATTATTTAAACAGAATACAATCATAGGGCAATAATGGTGCTTTTCCCGTCTTACATTAACTGATGCTGATTTATTGCTTTATAGAAAATGTCTGTAATTGCACTAATTCTAAGATTATTCTAAATGACAGCTTTGGTGATGGATTTATGCAAAAAACATAAGAATCGTAAAATCCAAAACGATTATTACGATTACTAAAAAAAAGTAGCTCGGCGTTAACTTGACTGTCCCTTTAAAAATTTTCTGTACTTTTAGCGGAAATTCCATATATTTATCCTGAGAGTATTATCTTAGGAGGCTAAACATGAACAGAAGAGGAGCTTCTTCACTTCCTCCAGATGTAAGAGTTTCAATTTCTCAGATCCGTGGTCTAATTGAAGACTTGGATGATTTTTTGTTGGGGTTTAAAAGTGATTTCGGGCAGAGAAGTGAATCCAGAGAGACTGGCTGTCAATATATTAAGGGGCTAATTGCAAATATTCCTCGGAAAAGTGCAGAGCCAATTGCAGAAATTTTTGGAAAGGACAGAAAATGCTTTCAGAGGTTCGTTGGAACATATCAGTGGATTGATGATGATGTTCGAAGAAAAATGCTTCAGGAATTGAAAACGATGTTGGAACATCCCGATGGGGTATTGATTTTTGATCCGTCTGCGTTTCCTAAGCAAGGCAATCATTCCGTTGGCGTAAAAAGACAATGGTGTGGTGCAGAAGGGAAAACCGATAACTGCCAAGTGGGGTGTTTTGTAAGTTACGCTTCTCCAAATGGCTCATGTATTGTTGATGCACAGCTATATTTGCCCGAAGAATGGGCTAAGAACGACGATAAACGTCGAGAGTGCCATGTTCCACCAGATATTCAGTTCAAGAAAAAGTGGGAGATAGCCATCGAAATGCTTGATAAATGCCGTTTCCAATTGATACATTCAATCATAATGGCAGATTCAGAATTTGGTCGCTGCGGAGATTTCAGAGATCATTTGTCCAGAGAAAACGAGAACTACCTGTTAGACATTCCCAAAAACCTTGAAATCAGGGTTTATAAGGGAAATTTTTTAATTCCTGCTCCTACCACTCCAGAAAAATGGGCTCTTGAAGCGAGACCATCTGCTTGGAAAAAATTTGATATTCGGAATACCAACAGAGGGGTTTTGTTGCTGGAGGGCATGATGACAAGAGTTATAACTCGTCGTGAGGATAATACTTGGCGTGAAGAAATACTCGTGGTAAAAAAAGAGAAAAGTACGGGAGAAGTAAAATATGGGCTTGCAAATGAAAGGAATAAGAGTTCTTTGCGCAGGCTACTTCAAGATTGGAGTCGAAGACACACGGTGGAGGAGTGCTTCCAACGTGGTAAAAGTGATTTGGGAATGGATCATTATGAAGTGCGTTCGTGGGTTGGATGGCATCATCATATGACGCTGACTATGCTAGCGATGTGTTTTCTGGAGAAGGAAAAAATCAAAAAGAGTAATTTTTTTTCCCCCTCTAACAGTATCGATCATAGTATGGATGATGGGTGAGTTGATCCGTCCTGGCACTAGAGATTTCGAATTGCTGGCAAAAAAAGCAACAACCCGATTGAAAAGGTCATCTGAAGCTAGGTTCTATCATGCAAAATCACAAAAAAAATTTAAAAGGTGTCTAATCGTTAAAACAAAACGCTGGTAAATAATGCGCAAAAAGCTCAATTGGTACAGTCAAGCTACATTTTTACTCATATTTGAAATTTTCTCCTGTATTTAAACAACTTTCCAACGTATTGTGAAAAGGGTATTCAGTTCGTTTTTCTGTGCAAGTTTCTTTTCGAGTTTATTAATAAGCTCGTCACGTTTAACTGTTATTTCATCCTCAACTTTAAAGATATCCTGTCTTTGACGTCGCTGAAGTTTTTCGAGAGCCTGAATTTTCTGCTGAATTGAATGTTGTTCTTCAAGTGTCGCCGACTGGCGTGCTGTACGCTGCAGTGTTTTGATCTGTTCTTTTGTATCTTTCAGTGCTTTTTCAGCAGAAACA
>JADGBS010000432.1 GCA_015231325.1 Oligoflexia bacterium
TGCAGTGGAATTAACAAAAAACGACCTAAGTAAAATTATTCCAATTAAGAATATCAATGTAAAAGTGCAAGTACTATCATTGAAACTCCTTACGTATTTCATTTACAAACAGAAATCCAGGCCACAACGCCTTCTACTTTTAATATATTTGATATTCTGAAGGTCATTTACCCTCCTGCAACAATTTGGGGAGTTCCCAGAGAGAAATGTAATGCACTACTGCAACAGGTTGAACCGTTTTCTCGGGATTTTTTTAGTGGAGGGTTTGGTTTCGCAACGCCCAATCGTCACTCAAACTTCTGTTTGGCAATTAGAACAGCTCGTATCGAAGGAAAAAGAATGACCGTATACGCAGGAAGCGGAATTGTCACTGGGGCCTGTCCTGAGCACGAATGGAATGAGACGAATACTAAAATGATTCCGTTTTTAAATTTCTTTTCTAACTAGTACTCTGACCAGATGTCCGCCTATGCTGCATTCGAAGATTTTCCTCGTAAAAAGGGAAAATCGGAATCGTCAACGAAAGGTTTTTTATTGTCAAATTTGTTACAGGTAAATATCCATCGACAGGGCCATTATTTCTGGCATTTTTTGTCGCCAAATAAATTTACTATAGATTCCTTTCTTCTTCAACAGGATGGAATGATATTAATATCATTCTTTATACTAATCTGTCGTAATGCTAATATTTTCTCACACTTAAATAGCAACGATTGTGTTATTGAGAAGCATATGGAGACCTCTCAATATTACATTTGTACATTTGATAAGTTGTCTATTGTAATATTTTGAATCATTGGATCTACAATATATATAGTTCATGAAGACCGATTCTAAAAAATATAAACTTCGCCTCTCGGCCTACTTAATAAACCATGGGAAAAAAATTCATGAAAAATAAAACAACAAAATCTCTTTTTTATCTTTTTCTACTTTGTTCTATTGCCAGTGTATACTTCTCTACAGTTTTTGCCGCTGCTGCGTTCCCAGTTCAAGATCACCACGCATCGCCACTTGTGGCCTATGATCAACAATTAAACGATGATCTTGCATGCCCTATTCATCTTGCTCCTTTTGAAAATCCAGTTGTTCTTATGCCTTGTGGGCATACTTTTTGCCATGACTGTATTGAAGATTGGCTTCGCCACCATAATACTTGTCCCATATGCCGCGCCCAGGTACCTGCTATACCCCACCCCTATGCTCCGGCACTTCTAACCAGAAAAATAGTTGATATATTGAACCAAAAATGGATTCATCCTTATAACAATTGGCAGATTACATCTACATTACCTTTTAACGAAGGCAAAGGATATTTCAAGGATGTTTTTAAAGGGCGTGATATTGCCACAGGAACTAGCATAGCAATCCGCAAGTTCTCACTACCTCCAGAACTGCAGCGTGAAGATCTCAATAATTTAATAGGTATTATTTCATCCCTTGCAGAGTTACACCATCCTAATATCTTGCCAGTTTTGGGTTACGCCCAACCATCTCCCAGTTCACCAGAAATGCTTGTTGGGATGGACTCATTTGATACTACCTTATCCCATAAGCTTTACGCTCATGGCAAACATTACAATTGGGGTGATCAAAACTCTTCCAGAAGCGCGTTAACTCGTTTGCATGGAATTGCATCGGGATTGGCATTTCTTCACTCTAAAAATATTGTACATGGTAATTTATCCTCCTACTCTATTGTATTCAGCGGCGAAGTTGTAAAATTGTCCGATTTTGCTATAAAAAGGTGGATTAAAAGAATAAACGCAGGGAATGCTACTACAAATTCGGAATCGTTAATTCGTTGGACCGCACCTGAATTTCTTATGGGCACAGGAGACAATCCTATTAAGTCCATGGATATTTACAGTCTTGGCATGATTATGTACGAATTTTTAGCAAAAGAATTGCCATTTGGAATGAATACAACTGATACACAGGTCATTCTCTCAGTTGTAAGAAAACATGAGCATCCTACAGTTGATCCTTTGATCCTTTCTTCATCGACCGCCGCAAGAGATCTTCACGAATTGGTGTTATCATGTATAAATTTTGATTCTTCACAGAGACCAACGGCATTGCAGGTGGTTAATCGTCTAGAAGAAATTATCGCAAATATACCCCGTTGAAAAGTTAGGACCAATTTTTCGCAACTATGCTCCCTTCGAAGATTTTCCTCTAAAGTTTCGGTTTACAAGGGATTCAACGTCACATTGTTGATATGGTTTAGTGTCGCATCATCGAAACCATATTTTTTCGGTGAAGCGATTATCGGGTCATCAGAGTAACCACTTGATGCCACCGCGATAAAAGATCGATTTATTTTTCTGAGCTCAACAACTGTATCCTTTCCTCCATTACC
>JADGBS010000433.1:0-1187 GCA_015231325.1 Oligoflexia bacterium
GTCCCTTTTTGGCCCCAAAGAAAGATATTCTATTTTCACTCCTAAATATTCTTCGATGTATCTGATAATATTTTCAGACTTATTTTTGGGATTAGCAAAATGGCGATATTGAGGTACTGCCCTCTCTAAATATAGTGGAGGATATTTCATGTTATCCTCGTAGGTGTGACAAATTTTCATTTCATCGAAATTTTCCAAGATATCAAATTTGGTCATAATTAACTGATCAAAACCGCAGAGATCACAAGCATATTTTAAAAGGACTAGATCGAGGTGACCGCAACGTCTTTTTCTTCCAGTTACGGAACCGAATTCTTGACCCAGATCTTGAATCTTTTGTCCGTATTCGCTGTTATCTTCAGTGGGAAAAGGGCCACTTCCTACTCTGGTAGTGTATGCCTTAAATACGCCGATGGCCTTATCCACTTTTTTAGGAGGAACGCCTGCGCCAGCGCAAAGACCACTGAAGGTGGTATTGGAACTTGTTACGAATGGGTAAGTTCCAACTTCCAAGTCTAATAAGACACCCTGTGCACCTTCCAATAAAATATTTTTTTGTTGTTGTAAGTAATTTTGTACGATTGGATGGGTATCTGTGACCAAGGTGCCATAAGTTTTGATCAGTGTTTGGATGGCCTGCTGGTATTCCGAATACATTTTTTCGAATTCTTGTAACACTTCTGGGACAGTAAAGTTTTTTTGATAGGCAGTCTTTAGTTCTTGCATTTTATCAAAGGCAACTTTAGGATGATGTACAAAATCTCCAATCCTTAATCCCTCTCGCAGTGCTTTAGCAGCATAAGTAGGCCCTATTCCATTACCCGTGGTTCCAATTAGATTGTTTTGACGATCGTATAAACGATGCCACGGCATGGTTAGGTGGGCACGTTCTGAAATTAAAAGTCTTCTGTTAGAGATTTCAAGATTGGGAATTTTTAATTTGATAATTTGTTCAATCTCTTTGACCAATGAAGAAGGATCGATTACCGTACCTTGTCCGATAATGCAAAGCGAACGAGGATTAACAATACCAGTAGGTAACAATCTTAAGACAATTTTTTGATTGTCTTCTAGTATCAGGGTGTGTCCAGCGTTGCTTCCGCCTTGACCACGAATTACTAGATCATAATCAAATTTATTGACGTAAAAATCAATAATTTTTCCTTTCCCCTCATCGCCCCATTGGG
>JADGBS010000433.1:1235-2362 GCA_015231325.1 Oligoflexia bacterium
ATATACCTCGTTGTTGGCGGCCCTGTTCAGTGTACTAGTGTACTGTAGACATACTTTTATGTTTTTCTGGCCGGGCATTTTCTGTCCGGCGACGAGTATAACAAATATGGGTGACAACGTCTAAGAGAAAGTGGTATCAAAAAGAAACTTCTTTGAGTACTCTAGGGATACTATAAACTTCTTAATAATGATTATGGGCAGAAATACGAGGCGAGTCGCCGAGGCGTACTGTTAGTACGTCGCAGGTGATTAGTCCGAAGTCTGACGAACCTGTAATCATTACGAAGAAGTCTCTACACTTAGGGTAAAATAGGTGGTTCAAGTGTTAAGGAAGGTTATTGAAGGATATTTTGTTTGCTGTCACGGTATTGAAAAACAGAGAGTAGCAGTTAACTATAATCATCAAACAGACGAAATAAACGATTGGTTTATTGAGCGTGTCGATGTGCTGTCCCCCCCTGACGTGATATTTTCTGAGCAGCAGCTGTTTTTTCCCTCTTTTGTTGATTTACATGTACATGCTCGCGAAGATAATAGCGCTCTGGAGAACTACAAGGAGGATTTTTTTTCGGCATCGTTAGCAGCGCAGAACGGTGGAGTCTGTGCTTTTATGGACATGCCTAATAATTTGGGCGATCCCCCAGTAGATTTGCCTAGTTTTCAAAGAAAGTACAGGTTAATCCAAGAGGCGATGCAAATAGTCAGGCAAAAGACTGGTGTTAAAACGGTGATATTTCCTTACGTCTTGCTCAACAAACAATCTCGACCTTTTACTTTTGAGGAGCGACCGCTTCCCTATAAGCTTTTTTTGGGTGCGCTGGCCCCCTATTCATTTTATGAATTGGAAACACTTCTTAAAAATTTTGCGGGAGAAAGCATAAGTTTTCACTGTGAGCATCCAAATTTTTTAGCAAAGACTGTCACGACAGATGTGCATATGCATAATCTTTATTGGCATTCTCAAAATCGTCCAGTGGAAGCGGAGGTGCAAGCAATTGCGGATGTTTTACGACTAACTGAACGTTACAATATTAATGCTACTATTTGTCATCTCTCTACTGCAAGGGGTTTGGAGCTTTGTTTGCAAGCGCGAGCGAGAGGGGTGTCAGTGAAAATCGAAGTTACGC
>JADGBS010000434.1 GCA_015231325.1 Oligoflexia bacterium
CAATGTTTTGGTGTTAGATATCAGCATAGCGATCGCGACAGTGTTTGTAACATATTAGAACGGTTGAAAATTATGCATCTAGAAAAACGTTCTATTGGAGAGCTTTCTGGAGGGCAATTACAGCGGGTGTTAATGGCGCGGGCGTTGGTGAGTGCGCCGAAGTTGTTGCTTTTGGATGAACCAACCGCCAGTTTGGATATTGAGAGCGAGAGCGGAATATTTGACCTTTTGCAAGAATTGAATAAAGAGTTGACTATTATTGTGGTTTCTCATGATGTCGCGTTCGTTTCACAATATATAAAAAAAGTCGCTTGTGTTTATCAAACCCTGACTTGGCATGCAGTGAGTGCCTTGAGAGAGATTGATTTGCAACATCTATATCGTCATAGCGTGTGTGCGGTTCATCACGATCATGATGTGGAGTAATTCGACGTAATTCAGCGTAAGGTGGAGTAGAGCATGGATTCTTTTTGGAGCGCAATTTCCTCATGGTTGTTTTTACAAAATGCTATCTGTGGGGGCGTGTTAACGAGTTTGGTTTGTGGGGTGATTGGTCCGTTTGTGCATGTGCGACAGATTGGTTATGTTGCGGGTGCGATTGCACACACCGTTTTGGGGGGAATGGGAATTGCCTGTTATTTGGGGAAATCGCCGCTACTGGGGGCGATGATTGCGGCGATTTTCTCTGCAGTAATTATTGGATGGGTGAGTCTTTTTCATCGTGAGCGAGAGGATAGTATTATCAACTCGCTATGGGCAGCAGGGATGGCGTTAGGAATTATTTTTATTTATAAAACCCCAGGGTATGATGCGCAACTACTGAGTTACCTATTTGGTAACATCCTGATGGTGAGTAATGAAGATCTACTCTTGATGGGGATATTGGTGGGAGTAGTATGTCTGTTTGTATATCTTTTTTATCCAGTTTTATTAGCGATTTCTTTCGATGAAAATTTTGCCAAAATTCGTGGTATACGCGTCGGTTTTTATTACATTATGCTATTGATACTCGTGGCAATCACTACGGTATTATTAGTACAGATTGTGGGATTGATTTTGGTTATTACTTTATTGATATTGCCTTCAGCGATCAGTGCCCAGTTTTTCCGCTCGTTACCGATGATTATTGTAATGGCCATCTTGGTGGGAATGTTCTTTACAGAGTTGGGTATATATTTTTCTTATTTACTAAATTTTCCTACAGGACCCACCATAATATTATTAATTACTTTGGTATATTTGACGATAATTGCAGGGGACTACTTATTAAAATTCAGAGTCAGAAAAAGATTATAAAGCTACATAAAGCTATATAAAGATATATAAAGCTATATACAGATACGTTTAGGGAGATATGAGGATATATTTAGAGAGTATACTGGGGAGGTATAGATGATGAATAATCAGATTAAGGCCATTTCAGGAATGACGTTTATAATTTTTGTTGGCCTGTTACTAAGCGCCGTGAAGGTGTTTTCTGCAGCGCCGTCCGCAGCATCGGCAGCTCCCGTTGCCGATGCTTCTGCAGGGGCCGCTGCTTCTGCAGTTACAACTCCAACTCCATGTCCTCAATGTCCGCAATGCCCGCCATCGGTGATGGTTGAGAAAAAGGATGAAGTGGTGGGGGACGACAAGTTGGTGATGGACAATGTGTCTTGGGGTTGTAAACTTTTGGCAGAAAAGGGAAAGGATGCAGTGAAGGAGATTGCGGATAAGCGTTTTGAAAGCGAGGGGATTCCTAATTATTTATGGATTAATACTTATTCTGAGGAAAGCGACAAATCTAAATTAGTAATTTCTTTTGTGGCGCATCCGCTGCTGAAAATTTTTTTGAAGGCCTATCCGGGGGCAGCAGATAATCCATATAAAAACAATGTTGCGCAATTAAAGGATAAGAAGAAAAAAGATGGTAATATTTTTATTATGCAAAATTTTATTGATGTATTGAAAAAGAAACAAGTAGGTGAAGGAGAATGGGCACCTGATTATTCTTGGGCCAAACCAGGGAATATTGAACCCACAACAAAGAGATCATATCTGATGAAGTGTGCGGTTAAAGGTTTATCGGAAATCTGGGTGGTAGGTTCTGGTAATTGGCGGTGAGTTTGATGCTTACAGTTGGCACTTATTAGCAAGCACCTTGATCGACGCTAGAAAATGCGTTTAAGATATTTAAGGTACAAGATACCAGGCAAAAAAATTCGAAGAAAAATTGAAGAATAGTCCTGCTGTTTTGAGTCATTGAATAATACAATCCCCAAAAAATTTTGAAGAATAATTGTGCTCTTACTTAGGAGTTGTATATGTGTTCGTCTTCTTTTTTGTTCACCCACTTAATTAATAGGGCAATTTTTGT
>JADGBS010000435.1:0-1590 GCA_015231325.1 Oligoflexia bacterium
CCAGTACTCGGTCATTGTCTCGTCGCTAGGGGACTCTTTTCTTAGATCGGTCATATTTACACTCCTGTGAAAATTATATGACCGATAAATAAGTTTGCCTATCCTACACAAAATTTCCTACACACCCGACTGACGATGATTTAAAAAACAAGAATTATGATAAAATTATCAAGTCACTAGAAGCACCATCCAGCAAAATTACTTACTGGATTATCAAAACTCACTCGGATCGAAAATTATCTAAAGAAATATTTTGTAGCCTACTTTCAGTACCTTAGCAAGTCTCTTGGCCATGCTCTTGCCAATGGTTCTTCTACCACATTCCATATCAGATATATGACTTTGCGGGATACCAAGTTTACCAGCAAGTTCGCGTTGTGAGAGATTTTCTTTCGCTCTCGCCCCCTTTAAAGCAACTCCTGATTCGGTATACTTTTGGGTAAGATCATCTACTGAATCTCTCCAGGAAATTGTTTGCTGATCTTTACTAACCTCAAAATCCTGAAGGAGATTAACAATACCATTCGCTCTGTCCCGAGGAACAATAAATAATCTCGCATTTCTGTCACCAACTTGAACTCTAATTCCATTTTTAGTATGGGGCACTTTCGTGAGTTCCGACATAATAAATCTCCACTATTTTTATTTTTTTGTCTTTAATTTCCCAAAAGACTAGGATTATTCGCAAAAATTGGAACTGGCATTGGATGCCTACCAACCTAAAAAATTAATGCAAACGCCAAAAAAACACGATAGCGGGGTCGATAAAAAATGCCAGAAAATACGTTACCAGACTCCCCCGTGCTGTCATTAAATACACGGTGTCGTCAGTGTAAAAAATCTTTGTGGACACTTGTCATTTTCTTGCATTTTCCCAACTTCATAACTAATAAAACCATCTCGAACCAAATCTTCTATAGACCTATTTATTTCCGCCCTTTGTACTCTACTATCAATAAAATCATGTCTTTTGATTAGACATTTTGAAATTTTACCAAATTCGGTCTTTTGGATAATAGTCATATAAACCAAGTAGTGATTTTTCGAATATTCTGCTACAAATTTTTTCAAAATAACAAAAAGATCTGTGGCCGCTATATTCGATTCTCCAAAACAAAACATACGCTCTTTATTCTCAATAATTGGAACAATAACGCTTATTATCGTTTTTGATTTAGAAAAAAATTCTCGTTCTCTTTTTTCCAGTTCTTTTTCTTTTTCGCTAAGTTTTACTTGCTCTTCTTCTATTTTTTTTAATAAAAATTGTATTTCTTTTTGTTCATCTTTCAGTATAGGTTCCGTACTAGTACTAACTTCCTCATGTGAATCAGAATCTCTCGTCTTTACTCTTTTATCTACCTCGATAGGCCCCTTAATGTTGCCAAAAAGAAAATCCATTCCTTTTTTTGTGCTTTCACTTTTCTTACTGATTTTACTTGCTTTGGCCTCAAGGTTGTTTAGGTTTGGCATAAAATATCGTCCTTTACTGGATTATCCTTCATTTTCTTGATTCGTTTCATCTTTTTTGATACCAATCATCTTATCCACAAGAGAACATATATCCTTATGTACATTAGAACTAGTCAATAG
>JADGBS010000435.1:1813-2351 GCA_015231325.1 Oligoflexia bacterium
ATACTAAATTCAGTCATTGTTGTAACAATATAAATGTGAGTGCGTGGTAGAATAGCAAGAAAATTAGTAGTTGATATAGATGGAGAAAGATCCCAGACAATATAATTGTAATCTAAGCAACTTAGCATCTTTTTAAAGAACGTTTGTTGATTTATTTGCAGGGTCGAAAACTGCATATCCAATCTTGAATTTGTTAAATTCGACGGAAGTATATCCAAGTAATCATCAGCTCTAATTATGGCTTCTTGAATATCACATTCTTTAGACACGACGTCATATAACACTTTACTATATGAATAATCACTAAGGATATAGCTGGTCGCGTTCCCCTGGGGATCGGCATCAATTAAAAGAACTTTGAACCCCAATCGACTTAATCTCAGTGAAGTATTTACAGCTAAAGAAGTCTTTCCAACACCTCCCTTGTTATTACAAAAGGCTACAATAGATCTGGCAGTATAATCAACACCTCGATGAAAAAGTATTTTTTTTACTGCTGAAGGCATGAAGTAGCGATTTCTTCCCTTAATAGAAGATT
>JADGBS010000436.1 GCA_015231325.1 Oligoflexia bacterium
ATTTACTGATATCGTTGAGAATGACCCTAAAGGCAAGAGATGTGGATTACAAAATGTGGTGGTTTCATTTGGTGCATTATTAGAGCTTGCCAGGTTGAGAAAAATTCAACTTTTCCAAGACGATTATTTGCAAGAAATCTATTTTGAATTGATTACCCCTATCTCTGACTTTGATATCAATCTGATCGACACTGGGCCAGAAAATGACGAAGGCAAGGAGCATAATAAGGAGTCTAGTCCGTGGACAACGAAAAATTAACAGATGAAAGTTTTGCTGATTTACCATTACTCATGGCACTTAAAAATAATGTTGAAAATGAGGTTGAAAATAATTTGGAAAATAATGCAGGAGAAGGCATTGTTGCGGTTGAGGAGAGTGGTTTCGCAGGAATTACGTTCGAGTATTTTTGCGCGGCAATAGAATCGTTAATTTTTATTAGTGATAGACCGTTGTCATTGACCAAAATAAAAGAGTGTCTGTATTCCCAAATAAAAGAGGAAATTTCACTGACCTTTGTTTCTCGTTGTATAATGAGGTTACAAAAGGAATACGAACTGAGTCATCACGGTATTCGGTTGTTGGAAGTTGCAGAAGGATACCAATTTCGCACAAAAGTTGATTACTCGAAATTCATTCAAAGCATGTTTAAGGTGAGTGCGTTGGTGCTTTCTCCATCAGCGATAGAGGTATTAGCAATTATTGCCTATCGTCAACCGATCACTCGCTTGGATATAGATAGAATACGTGGTGTTGATAATGCACACTTAATCCGTAGTTTACTCGATAAGAAATTAATCAAGATGTTGAAACGCTCCGATGATCTAGGAAAACAAGTACTCTATGGGACTACGGATTATTTTCTCGAAATGTTTTCCTTAAAGGACTTAAAAGATCTACCACCTGAACATGAATTGGAGCTAATGAGCGTTAAAGCAGAACTTGGGAAAATTGGAGAGATTAAGGATTTTTTGCATGGCGGTTTTCAAAGCTCCTTCACCGAAATGGAATTGGCCGAACTGGATGAATTAAGTAAGAGTATTAAGGCCATTTCTGCGGATACAGAATTTACTCACTCGCTGAAAATGCAGACGCAACAGACGCAGCAGGCGCAGCAGGTGGAGGGAGCGACAAACCTTGATTCGGAACAAGGCCTGCCTGACGAGACTGCCATTGTGTCGCCAAAGTCTGCTTTTGATATTTTAGAGGAATTTGTTTTAAAGAAAGAAATCATTGCAGAAAATAGGGCCGCACTGAAATCTATCTCTCTTCTCGATTGGAAAGAGGTTAGTTCGCAGTTGTTATACGACGAAAGAAAAAGAATAGTTGCGGAAGTGCCAGTGCCAGAGATAGAAGAGATCATCGTAGTAACGGAGGTGCTTGAAAGTACGAGCGATAATGACAGAGATGGAGTTGATGCTGGCGTTAATGTTGACGTTGACGTTGACGTTGATGTTGATTATTGGTTGGATGGTAATTTCTCAGATGATGTTGTAGATAATTCAGATAGTGGAACAGGTGAAAGTGTTGATTCCTTGGTGACAGAGGATGAAATTGAGATATTGGGTGATTTTTCTTCACCCAAAAAAGCTAAAAAAGGCAAAAGTAAAAAGACCAAAGATGCCTTTGAAGAAGGCGTTTGAAGGCGTTTGATAATATTTTGGAGACAGGTGAATGAGTGAGTTAGCACGGTTGGTTCGGTTGCATAAATATATTGCGGATGCTGGAGTTGTCTCCAGAAGAAAGGCCGAAGAATATATACTAAGAGGGAAAGTTACTGTTAATGGAATAGTGGTCGATAGATTAGGGGTGAAAATCGATCCACAAAAAGACGTAGTTATGGTTGAAGATAAGTTAGTTAATCGTGAAAGAAGTGTATGTCCTGTTCCATAAACCCCGAGGATGCGTAACCACGCTTTCTGACCCGGAGGGAAGGAATTCAGTGATGGATTATTTAAAAGGCATTCCACAAAGGATCTACCCAGTAGGCAGATTGGATTATTATTCGGAGGGACTGCTGTTGTTGACAAATGACGGTGATGTTGCCAATCGGATAATGCATCCACGATACGAGGTGATGAAGATCTATGAGGTAAAGACCTTTGGTGTAATTACCGAGGAATTATTAAGGAAGCTGAAAAAAGGGGTGGATACTTCCGATGGTCCATTGCGTCCGCACTTAGTCAGAGTGATAAAGCAGTTGCCAAATAAAACTTGGCTGGAGTTCAGGCTGAGAGAAGGAAAAAATCGGGAAATCAGGCGTCTTTGTGAGATCATTGGCATTAGCATTGATAAATTGAAGCGAGTTGCTATTGCTAATTTGAGTATAGATGGCCTCG
>JADGBS010000437.1:0-494 GCA_015231325.1 Oligoflexia bacterium
AGGAAATGCCAAAAGCATTTGTTTCTAACAGGTAGGATTACATCAAAACAATTGAGTATCTCTAAAAATTCTTTATTTGACTTAAACGTAATGATATAAATGTTGGCATTTGGATATCTTTCTCTCAAGGCCTTAAACATTGGCCAAGCCAAAAAAAGACTACCAGCACCTAGGAATTTTGCGCATAAAATATTTTTAACATCTGATTGTTCGATGATACTTGTCTTTTTTAAGGAAAAGATAGTACGTTTGTATTTTAAGATGACGGCAAAAATAAAGCATAATATTGAACCTACCCTCTTATCTAAAAACCTCATTAAGTTAATATTCATTATGATTTCTCCCCTCTTCCCTCTCTCTAAGATCCATAATTTTTTGGGCAATAAAGTAAAAAAAATCTTTGACCCAAAGATCTATGGCCAGAGCAGTGAAGTGATGTTTTAATCGAAAGATTGCTATCTGTCGATAAATCAAAATGAATGGGTAAATTACAA
>JADGBS010000437.1:533-1801 GCA_015231325.1 Oligoflexia bacterium
AAAAATACATTTCGTATTTTTTGTCAATAAAATAGACCGTAGAATAAATCATATTCAGCAAGCGCTGGCGCTTTTTATCTATCCAAGGGCAATTAGCGGAGTTGCTTTCAAGTTGCATCTTGCTCCATCCTTCTAACTTTAATGGAGCACGGAAACCGTTTTTTATCGCCTCTTGGAAAAGTTCACTGCCAGGATATGGGGTGTATTGATGGAATCCTGAAATTTGGCAGGACTTGTTCTCTTGGGTGAGTTTTAGGATTAGTTGTGTTGAAAGTTTGATGTCGTTTTCAGTTTCAGAGGGAATTCCTGAAAAAAAATTATATAAAGGGATGATACTAGGATATTTAGATAATCTTCTATTAAGTTCAACCACCATCTCTGGTCTGATTCCCTTTTGTAAAATATGCAAAATTCTCTGAGAACCAGATTCGACACCAATATTGATGTGTTTAGTGTTGACACTTACCAATAGTTCTAGAAAACGATCATCTAGTTTTAATAGATCATCGACTCTGGCGCCTCGAAAACCAATCTTGAATTTTCCTTCGTACCTAAGAAGGAACTTTAGTATTTTTTGTGCACGTGATTTTGATACAAAAAAGTCATCATCAATAAAAGATATGTATTGTGGATCATACTTTTGGATTAAATTTTTGAGATTACCTGTAGTATGCTCTACAGGTTCAGGAGACCATCTGGTTTTGGATTTGAGGGAACTATTGTAGCAGAAAGTACAACGATGTGGACAATTTCTGCTTGTCATGATGGATAATATTTTTTTTTCAAATCCACTACGATAGTATTTTGAATGATCAACCAGGTCGTATGGGGCCGGTGGTAGCATTTCCCAGTTAAAATTTTCATCTATGTCATTTTGCATATAATGATTGTTCTCATCAATATAGCACAGACCTGGAACTTGAGTGATCTCAATTTTTTGCTGTAGAAAGTTAGCAAACTTCAGCAACGAGTACTCTGCTTTATCTCGAATAACGTAATCAACAAGATTGTGCCTGAGTGTTTGTTCCGGCATAAGTGTTGGGTGAATTCCTCCCCATACGATGGGAACTGGATAATATTTTTTTATGTGAGAAGATATTTCTAGAGCATACTTAATGGGTTCTCCTGTCATAACGGTTAATCCTACAAATAGTGTTTCGCCGTTACGTCTGTCTAGGTGTTGTAAAATGGATCGTTTCCAGCAGTGATCGACCCTCTGATCAATCACAACGATCTCATAATCTTCTTGTGCACTGATTACTGCTGAT
>JADGBS010000437.1:1835-2326 GCA_015231325.1 Oligoflexia bacterium
AAATCATATTTACCAGATCGGGGTTGTACAAGAATTATTTTCTTTTTGCCCATGGTTCTAGTGGCCTTCATCCAATTCTTGAAAAGTAATTGGATTTTTTGGATGTTCATTTATACGAATGGGGAGTGATTGATATTCTGACAATGGGATTAGATATTCATCAATATATTCTTGATCGGCCCCGATAAGACAGTCTGTGGATCGTTTTTTAAAATGTGGAAAATTACTCATTCGTTGCCAAATATTTTTTAGTGGTTCCTCTCTTATGTTGCCAAAGGAGACATAATTCATTCCACATCCCATTACTTCACCGTAAGGAGTTATGGCAACTTTTTCTCTTCCTCCGGGGCACTCGACTTTCATTGAAAAATTAATTGTCCAATCTGATCTAATATGTGGATTTTTTTTCATTTTAGTTTGGACAATTTTCCAATCATCTGGAGTTAAAGTATTTTCTTTTTTTCCTGAAAAATTTCCGGTAGGACATATCA
>JADGBS010000438.1 GCA_015231325.1 Oligoflexia bacterium
AATCCAGAGGAGAAAGTTGATATTGCTTTTGTTGAAGGGAGCATGACTATTCCGGAGGAAGTTGAGAGAATTCATAAAATAAGAGAGAATTCAAAATATTTAATTCCAATTGGGGCCTGTGCCACTGCTGGAGGTATTCAAGCATTAAGAAATTTTTCTGATGTCGAAAGCTGGAAAAAGGAAATTTATGAACAACCTGAAATTATTAGTAGCTTAGCAACTTCTACTCCAGTTTCCGCTCATGTAAAAGTGGATTTAGAGATTTGGGGGTGTCCTCCGAGTTCAGTACAAATATTTACCTCTATCCGTTCCTATTTATCTGGAATTGCTCCAGATATTTCCAGAGATGCTCTGTGTTTGGATTGTAAAAGAAAAAATCTTGTATGTGTATTAGTCGCTAAAGGAATACCATGTATGGGGCCAGTTACTCAAACTGGTTGCGGCGTCCTATGCCCATCTAAAAATCGCGAATGTTATAACTGCTTTGGACCAGCTGAAAATACAAATTCCTTATCTTTAGGAAAACAATTACAGGAAATGGGGATGTCATCTGAGGAAATTTCTAGAAGATTTCTGCTGTTAAATAATAATGCTCCTGTCTTTAAGAAATGGGGTGAATATTTTAAAAAAGAAGCAGAAGACCATTCAGTTGCTAGTGTCTAGAGGAAATATTATATGGTTGTAAAAAATGTAAACGTTCCCATTTTACCCAGAGTGGAAGGTGAAGGAGCTTTAGAGTTATTCATTGAAGATGAGAATATAAAAAACATAAAGTTGCGCATCTATGAACCTCCACGTTTTTTTGAAAAATTCCTCGAAAATCGAAATTACTATGATGTGGTAGATGTAGTAGCTAGAATTTGTGGGATCTGTCCAGTAGCTTATCAAATGAGTGCCGTGCATGCTTTGGAAAAAGCGCTCAATATTCGGCCAATCCCCTGGGTAAGAGAAATGCGACGATTGTTTTATTGTGGTGAATGGATCGAAAGCCATTCTCTACATATTCATTTTTTAGCGGCCCCCGATTTTTTGGGCCTTGGAAATGCATTAGAAATGGCCAGTGGTAAATATCAAAAAGAAGTTAAGCGTGGAATTAAAATTCAAAATTTAGGTAATAATATAGTTCGAATGTTCGGTGGTCGTTCAGTTCATCCAGTAGGTGCTTGTGTAGGGGGTTTTTTTTACGCTCCCTCTATAAGTGAAATAAAAAATTTATTACAACAGTTATATGACATTGAAGAAGAGGCAAGAGATTTAATTAAATGGGTTAGTACCTTGCCTCTGCCTATAATGCCGTCCAACGATGATATAATTTATGTCTCCTTATCTCATCCTCAAGAATATCCTTTTAACGAAGGAAAGATTATTTCTAATAAAGGATTAAATATTGATCTCGAAGAATATGAGAAGTATTTTAAGGAAGGGCAACGTGAGCATACAACTGCTCTTTATAGTTACTTGCAAGGAAAGGCTTATCTAGTTGGTCCGTTGGCGAGGCTAAATAACAATTTTAAATTATTACCGCCAAAAGTTCTGAAGATTATTGATGAAATTGGACTGGCCTTGCCCAGCAATAATATGTTCCATAGTATAATTGCTCGTTCAATAGAAATTTATTATTCTATATTAGAAGCTATTAGCATTTTAGAGCATTACCAGATGCCTGATTCTCCCAAAATGCTTAATCTCCAAAATATTTTTCCTTTAAAAAGTACTAGTACCGGTTATGGATGTACCGAGGCGCCTCGAGGGTTATTATGGCATCGTTATCAATTGGATAAAAATGGCATAATAACTTTCGCCAGAATTGTCCCCCCCACTAGTCAAAATCAGGCCCGCATCGAAGAAGATCTAAATACCTCCCTTATTAACTTTGGTCTAGATAGAAAAGAAGAAGAAATTCGTCTAATGGCAGAAATGATAATTCGTAATTATGATCCCTGTATTTCTTGCTCGGTACATTTACTAGATATTCATAAAAACAAGGCCCTGGTAAAACAAAAGTCCCGCTTTACCTGCTCCAATCTATCTTCCAAATTTTAACAGTGCCATCTTCCGAAGCGCTGACTATCTGATCTCTTTCGCTATTGAATGCCACGGAAAGGACGGCGCCCCGGTGTCCGACAAATGTTGCTAGACGGGCCCCGGTGGCCGTATCCCAGATTTTAATGCTCTTATCATCTGAACCAGTGGCCACTAATTCACTATTGAAGCTAAATGCGGCACATCTTACGCTCTCAGAATGCCCTTCAAGTCTCTGCAGGTTGGCACCACTGGCCACGCTCCAAATCCTAGCGTTAGAAGATATCTCCGTC
>JADGBS010000439.1:0-1581 GCA_015231325.1 Oligoflexia bacterium
ACCAAGGAACTCACAATGAATAAATTTGAAATAACACGCAGTAATTTGAATAAACTGATAAAATCTGTAGAGTCATATTTTACACACGAAGAAATAGTGGATATTGTAGAATATTTTGAGAATGAAGAATTTGGTTTGGCTTTTGATAATGTCTGTTGGTTGCTAATGGAAAAAGATGTTTCAATTCCTTTGTCTGTCGTTGAACTTGTTTCAGATTTATATGAATCTATGAACGGTAATACAATTGAGGAATGGAAAGATCTTGCTTATTGGATTGCCAATAAAAGAGATAGGTAGGTAGAACTTATGGTTCTGGGGTTAAAGCAGAAGCGGTTCCCAGAGGAAGACAACCTGCTCCAACCATAGATAGTCGCACTGGCCATGAGGTTGAGAAATTTGCCGTTGATTCAAAAGGCAACAGAATGATCCCACCGAAGGGCGGAAAAATTCTTGAGAGCGTAAGTGATCCAAGAAATACGCATACTACCTACCCTAATAGATCAAATTTCCAACGATTAGATCAAGTACATAAAGCCGGCGAGGTATGGACAATTAGAAGGTGTTGGTCCTGGCAGAAAAGGACAGGGTTCATCCATAGACACTTCTGGGAAGGTAGTAGCACCAAAAACAGATGCTGCTCACTGGCCTGTCAAAAAATAAGATTGTAAAAAAAGGTAAGTTTCTCTACGCGGACTCCATCGAAGTTGACTTGCAAATTGTCCATTGGACCTTTAGGCCAGGAACCGGTGACTACGAAGATGATCCAGAATTTCAAGACGATCAACCTGGAGATTGGTATGAAATGCGCTATTGCTCTCCATGCAAAGATAGTGACTATTATTCCGGCGGGGGATTTTATAAGACAGTTGAAGCTGCTATGGAACACGCATCTAAAATGGTAAAAATTGTAAGTTGGGATTAGTTGGCACTTAACAAAGAGAAATAAGGAAATAAGTGCCGCTGCCTGAATGGTGTCGCAACTGCGGAACCGTTCGGGCAGCGGCACCTGATGATCCGATGATAAAGATAAGATTTTTATCGAAGTCGATGACCGTCACTTTAAGATTGGATAACTCCGACACTCTTAAACCAATGCCCTCTAAAACCTCCAAAATCAACTTGTGAACACGTTTAGTGATCGAGGCATAGAAAAAAAAGACCTTAACGCCTTCTCCGTTGGCAGTATATAGAGGCGCTGAGGTGTTATGGGCGGTCTTATATCGCACTTTTCACGCACACTCTTAAAGATGTAGCGGAGTTGGTTGTAGTCCAACTTCATTTTGTTTACTGACCTCGCTAACGATCCGACTATTCCCCTTAGTTGAGATTGACCATCATCTCATATCGGAGTTCATAACGAGTGCCGCTGCCCAAACGGCGGTACAGGCCAGGTATAAGGCCCTTATGCACCCAGCATGGCAACACGGAAAATGACAGGGACTGCAGTGGTGGCGGAGGCACTACTAAACTAAGAGGGACCGATGTAATGAGGGTTTCATGAAATCCAATTAGGTACTTGTGGTATCATTAGTATTGTTTTTAGTATTGTTTTTCACTAACGATAATTCCTTTACTTAAGGC
>JADGBS010000439.1:1591-2310 GCA_015231325.1 Oligoflexia bacterium
GTTTTTTTTCAGCAATTTACCCCAGTGGCCTTTTTATTATCGGCAATGCTCTCTTGCGGTGGGGGCGGGAAGGGTGGCAATAGCGATAATGGAGGCAGTGGTCGTTCTGGCCCCAGTATTGATAAAACTTCCCCTAAAGATCCCCCAGCGCAAGGAAAAATTTCGGAAGCAAGTGAGGATCAGATAAATAGGTATGTGGTACCTGATCCTCATGGGTGGTTACCGAAAGATAGTAGGAAAACTTCTTTAAGGAGTTTGGCAGAGAGTGGAGTAAAACATTTAATTCTGGAAGAATTCCAAAATGTGGAAGTGGAAGTAGAAAAAGATAAACACTATATAAATTATAGGGTGGAGATAGATCCCTTCAAACTCACTGATGCTGAAGAAGAAATAAATGGTAAATTATCTTTGATCGAATATTCCTACGTGAGAATGAATGAAGACAAGTCACAGTTTATATCTCTTGAGATAGACATGCATCCCTCCACCTATATAAGCGTCGAAAGAGAACGGGGTTTGACTTTCATCTCGGAACTCTCCTGTAAGCTAAAACTGGATCACTTAACCGGGGTCGTCTCAATGTCCCTCAAAAATCTCCCCACCCATGAATCAGAAGAAAGACCATTTGAAACAGACAACTTGGTCGAGGTTTTTGTATCAGGTGAAAAAGTGTATCTTGTATATAAAGATGTTGATTCCAAAGGAGGGAAAGATTTCGG
>JADGBS010000043.1 GCA_015231325.1 Oligoflexia bacterium
CTGGGGATATTATTGAGTGCGAGGCAGTTAGTTCTTTACTTGGCCAAGGGGGAGAAGGGGGAGCAGGACGTAGACCTGCGATTAATGGGATGAAGGATTTGATTGGTCATACTATGGGTGCCTCAGGTGCTCTCGAGTTGGCAGGGAATATTCCGAGTTTTGTTGATGGGGTGGTTCACCCCTTCACTAACGTTGAAGAATTAGATCCTCGTTGCAATTTGCCTGGACTGGTTTTGAGGCGGCCCGAGGAAACGAGGGAAATAAATTATATTTTGAATAACTCTTTTGGCATGTTAGGAATAAATTCTTCATTGCTAGTAAAGAGGTTTAGTAATCGGTAAATCTGTAAATCGGTGAATAGTATCTAAGGAGTTGTTTTATCATGTTGAATAAGGAAAAAGTCGTACACGTAAGACAAGCGATCGTGGATATTATTGCAGACATCGCCCCTGATGAGAATTTGGGAGATATTAGGGATGATGTGGCATTGCGTGAGCAATTGGAGTTGGATTCTATGGACTTTCTCGATATTGTCATGGAATTACGGAAAAAGCATAAAATCGAAGTTCCTCCTGAGGATTATCCGCGACTTGCAACTTTGAGTGGCTGCGTTGAATACCTCTTTCCTAAGTTTCCTGCTTGACTTGACCATGATTTTTGATCTAGCGGTAATTGGTGCCGGGATGTCCGGTTTAGCAGCAGCGATCAGAGGCGCAATGTCCGGAAAAAAAGTGGTTCTGCTGGAACGACATACTCGGATCGGTGGGCTTAACTCTTATTATTTCCGTCAAGGGCAAACCATAGATGTTGGATTGCATGCCCTCACAAATTTTTATCAACCACGTCAATCAACTTCGCCATTGTTTCGGGTGTTACGTCAGCTGCGTATCTCCTACGAGGAGCTGCAGTTGTTGCCACACCGTTCTTCAGTGGTTTCTTTTCCAGATCAAGAGTTGGTTTTTAGCAATCAGAGAGAACAGTTGCTAACAGAGATTGCACAAAAATTCCCTGCAGAAATAGATAATTTTATGCGATTGATTGAATGGGCAAAAGAGTATCCCTTAAGCGCATTAAGTGGGGGTGAGTATAAGAGCGCTCGCGCATTTTTACCTTCAATAATTAAAGATCGGTTGCTACAGGAGATGTTGCTTTTTCCTATCATGTTTTATGGTAGCTCTTGGGAAGATGATATAGACCTCGAACAATTTGCAATCCTTTTCAAAAGTATTTTTTTGGAAGGACTTTCTCGGCCCAAAGGCGGTGTTCGCGTCATTTTGCAAATATTACAGCAAAGACTTTATGAAGAAGGATGTGAGTTACGCTTAGGTCGAGAAGTTGTTGAAGTTGTGGATGTTAAGGACGTATCTTTGTTGCTAAAGGTTCGTGTAGGTGCACAAACAGAAGAGGTTTTTGCACGAAAGGTTATCTCTTGTGCTGGGTATCTCGAAACCGATGCTCTATTCTCAAAGGAAAAAGTGAAGGGAATGAGCGATGAGGTGAATATTGCCGGTAAAATTTCATTTACCGAGGCAATTTGGTGTTGTCGTCGCACGCCGGCGTGGCAGCATGCAGTGGTATTTTTTAGTAAAAATAATCAGTCTTATTATCGGCGACCGCCAGGTCTAATAGATACTAACAGTGGGCTGATCTGTTTTCCGGATAATTTTGGTGAGAAAAATGAGGGTAGTGAGAGAACAGTGCGGCTCAGTCTTTTGGCCAATTTTGATCTTTGGCATCAACTGGCCCAGTCTTCTCAATCTTCCCAAACTATGGAATATCAAGAAGCAAAGCAGCAGTGCGAAGCAATGAGTGTTGCGCTTTTACGAGATTATTTTCTACGTCAACGCCTAGATCAAGGGCCATATCAAGGATTAAATCAAGGCATTGATTCAGTCCTTGGAGAAGTAATTTTTCGTGATTTTTATACCCCCTGGAGCATTCACCGCTATACTGGACGAGTGGGAGGGGCGGTTTATGGATGTCAAAAAAAATTTCGTGATGGAAGAACTACTCATCCCAATTTATATCTTTGTGGAACAGATCATGGATTGCTAGGAGTGGTGGGTGCATTGCTTAGTGGAATTACGGTTGCCAATCAGTATATAGTTGCGGAGTCTGCGTTATGATTTTTCAATATAAGAAAGTTGGAATTGCTGCGATGTCCTACCTCTTACCAGAGAAGGTAGTCACCTCAGAAGAGATAGAGGAAGAGTTGTTGCCGATTTATCAGCACTATAAGTTACGCGTTGGTCGTTTGCAGTTGATGACAGGGATAAAAGAGAGGAGAGTTGGGGAAGAGAGCGTTCCTCCTTCAGAAACTGCCGCAAAGGTTGTGGAGAAGCTTTTTGCTACTACCGATGCCGTTGATACTGTGGATCTGAGGAGAGTGGAACTAGTAATCTACGCTGCCGTATGTCGTGATCTTTTGGAGCCGGCAACTGCTTCTATAGTGCACGCTAAATTAAAAAAATGGGGGTTAGGCGCTGCCACCATGTTTTTTGATCTCTCAAACGCTTGCCTAGGAGTGATCAATGCCTTGGTGGTTGCTGCAGAAATGTTGGAACGTGGTACTATCAAGAACGCTTTGATTGTCTCTGCCGAAAATAGCGCCACTCTGTTGAAAGCAACCATCAAACATCTATTGGCCAAGTTTAACCAGGGACAACTAGGCCGCGAAGAACTTAAGCGACATCTCGCGAGCTTCACCATCGGATCAGGCGCATTTGCGATGCTTCTGACACACCAGCATCAGCTCCCACACCCAAACTGTAATTACCATCGCATTGTGGGTGGTAGTGTATTGAGCGACACCAGTGCTGCGGGGCTCTGTCGAGGTGCTGCTGATAGTAACGATGGCGGTTTGTTGATGGAGACCGATTCCGAAAGGTTATTACAGGCGGGGATTGCCTTGGCCGTAGAAAATTGGCCACGTTGTTTGAGTATTCTAAAAGAGCAAGTCAATAGCAGAGAAGGAAACAGTACTGAATGGATTCCCGACCACATTGTCACTCATCAAGTAGGTGTAGCTCACCAGCGGTTATTAGCAGAAAAGCTCAATCTGGATCCGCAAAAAATTTATTCTCGTTTTTCAGTTTTAGGAAATACTGGATCAGTGGCAATGCCTATTGCGTTGGCAATGGCAGCGGAGGAGGGAATAATTAAGGAGCAGGAGAAAGTTGCGCTGTTGGGGATTGGCAGTGGGTTAAGTTCGATTATGTTAGGAGTAGAGTGGTGATAAACGATGAGCATTTTTTCGCTGATCCAGGGTTACGAGCACTCTATCCGTTTGAGTCTCAGTCTCATTATTTGCGACTTTCTAACGGTCACCTATTACATTATTTGGATCAAAATTGTGGTCCTGATGATGGAACTAGTTGTGGGCCCAATGACAGAGTAATTTTTTTGTTGCATGGGAACCCTACTTGGTCTTTTTTTTTTAGAGAAATTTTTAAAATGGCGACAGAACTTCATTCGTCTAACGTACGGTTACGTCTACGTTTAATTGCGCCTGATCATTTAGGAATGGGTTTATCCGATAAACCTCAATGTGCAAATTATACTTACTCATTAAGCAACCATATTCAAAATTTAGTTGAATTAAAAGAACACTTAGGTATACAACGTTTCTCGTTAGTAATGCATGATTGGGGTGGGGCAATCGGTATGGGACTAGCTCAACGTTATTATCAACAAGTAGAACGGTTGGTGTTGATGAATACTGCTGCGTTTTGTTCATATGATATTCCTTGGAGAATATTTTTAGGCAAAATTCCATATTTGGGTGAGCTTGTTATTCGCGGTTTTAATGCCTTTTCTTGGGCCGCAACCTGGATGGCAGTGAATAAAAAACTTTCTCCAACTGTGCGAAAGGGTTTTCTATTTCCATATCAAAACTATCAGCAACGAGTGGCAGTGGCACAATTTGTCAAAGATATTCCGTTACACAGATGGCACCCTTCCTATGTGCAGTTAAAATATATTGAAACAGGGTTAGAACTATTTGCAGGAAAGCAGGTGGCAAAATTATTTTTGTGGGGGGCCAAGGATTTTTGTTTTCACTTGGGATTTCTTCGACGCTGGCAAACAATCTGGAGAGAGAATGAATGTGGGAGTGAGACAGTGATCTATCCCGATGCCGGTCACTATTTACTAGAAGACGCCTATCCTGCAGTCCAGAAGAAGATCCTCGATTTTCTGAGCGCTACTGAAGCGAACTCCGCGACCTCATAAAAAAAATAAAAAAAAACCCCACCCCTTGCGAGGGTAGGGTCCTTCCTGCTGCCGGGATAAGAGGGGGGATAGGGATTTTTTATGAAATTATAAATATAGTTTCATGGCAGCAAGAAGTTCGAAAATCTACTTACTTGTAATCGGGTTCTAAAATTTTTTCGATAGACTTTCATAGCATCTTTTCTGAAGACATTCTATTACAGAGTTGAAAATTATCTAAAAGATATTTGGAAGATATTTAAAATATATTCTTAAAGAGGTGGTGTTAAGATATATATACTTAGCGATGTGATAATTTTGTAATAGTTTATTACTATAGGGACTAAGGAGTAATTTTTTATGGTCAACTTGTTCAATTTATTCAAGTTTATCAAGCAGAATGGATTGTGCATTTTGTTGTGTTTCTTCATGATGGCGATGGTTACAGTGCGCGCAGATTCTACAAGCACAGCAGGCACAGAAGGAGCTGCATTGTTTAAGCGAATTAGTGCCCACGTTTTTCAAATTAAAACTGCAAAATCCGCGGATGCGCCTAAATCTTCATATGGAACTGGTTTTGTAGTTAATCGACGAGGGTACCTAATTACTAATTATCATGTGATTGCTAGCATAGTCCATGATGAGGATAATAACTACAAGGCATTTCTGGTTGATGGACAAAAAAATTTCGAAGCGAAGGTGGTGGCCTTCAGTGCGATTCATGATATTGCTCTGATTAAAGTGGATAAAATTTTCGATGGCGAGTTGTCGCTTTACCCACAGGAACTCCCCGTAGGGAGTGATATTTACTCCTTAGGACTTCCTGAGGATTTACGAATGGCAATAGTAAATGGTAATTATAACGGAGTGGTGAGAGATGGAGTTTACGAGAGGATTTTCATGACTACGCCCATAAATGCGGGAATGAGCGGTGGTCCGACAGTAGACGGGAAAGGGAGAGTAGTGGGAGTAAATGTTTCTTACCAAATTGGCGCTTTGAATATTACTTTTTCAGTGCCGATCAAACATGCATTAAGTATCATGTCAACCGTTAACATGTTGTCAGGAGGGCAGGAACAGAATCTTCAATATGCCTATTCTGTTATAGAAAAACAGTTGGAACAAATACAGAATTCATTGATGCAAGGCATCTTGCATGTCGGGGCCGGGGCGGGGACGGCCAAGGAAATTCCGGTTATTGCCAAATGGCGGCTAATTCCTTTGTCGGACACTCTAAAGTGTTGGGGAAAGAATATTACTTCGGAAAAAAAACAATTTCAAACTATCGGACATTATTGCTACTTAAAAAATGCTGCTTTCTTGGAAGTAGGAAATTACAGCGGGACATTCGAAATTCACTATGAGGCACTGGAAAATATTAGTTTGAGTACCCTCCAATTTTACCATCAAGTAGATGAGGTTTTGAACAAAACAGAAATATTGGAGAATGCTTACTTGAGTTTTTTGAAAGATGATTCTCTTACTAAATATGCCTGCGATGAAAATTTAGTAGTAACAAAGACCGGTATCCCTTTTCGAGTAAATTTTTGTCTTAGTGGGTTAGTGAAGTATAAGAATCTTTATAAACTAAAATTTAAGGCCGTCTCCTTGCGTAAAGGTAACAGTTATTTAATTGTGCGTGGTAATTTTGATGGCATTGGGCGAGAGAATGTCTTTCGTTTCATGGAACATCATCTTGCTGGAATTGAATATAAAGAGTAAGGAGTTGAACAATGGCGACAGATACTTTGTCTATGGCAACTTTGACTACGGAAAATTTAACGATAGCTTTAAAGATTACAGATATTCGCGATAGCAAAAATTGTTATTTTATAAAAGTCACTAAAGTTCCATTTTCCATCGGCAGATCCATTGAAAACGATTTGATCTTAGACCATACTTCCATGTCGCTACATCATGCGCAACTAGAGATTTTACCTGGGGAGGTGGTATCAACGGGGCATGCAGTGGTGGCGATCAAAGACTTAGATGCTCTCAATGGCATTTGGGTTAATGGTAAAATGGTGGGAAAAGGGGAGACGGTAAAGTTATTGGCCGGAGATAAAATTCGCTTAGGGATTTACTTGCTGGAGTTTTATGACGAAAACACCCTCTACGAGGAAACCGTTCGTTTTAAATTACCGGAAGAAAGGGATCTTCATTACGAACAAAATTATAATGTTAATGGTAGCGGTTGGATGTCCCAGGTACCGAATAGTTGTTTACACTATCTAAGTTTTTTTGAACCTAGAAATATTGATAAGGTAAATTGGACGTGGTTAGGAGTGTATCTGTTGTTTTTGGCACTGGCCTGTTTGGTCAACACCTATTTACATGCACAGTTAGATGAAGACGGAATCAGACAGATGATTTTGAATTTTTTCCTGCTATGCCTTTCCTTCTTTTGTGGAGGACTATCCTTGTCGTTGATCGCAAAGATTATCAAAGGGCGCTTCGATTATTTTACTCTAATTCACAATGGATTTAAAGTATTGGTAATTGGCGATGCAGTAATGTTTTTGGCGTCATTGTCATTGATCAATATAACATCAGAACCATTGATCATAGTGTTGACGTTGTTATTCAATGGGGTGATCGTTATCTCTGTACTATACACTTATGGAAGAATTTTTTTCCCGTTGGTAAGACGCAGTAGTATCATTGTTTTTTCAACACTTTTATTCGTGTTCTCAAACATCGGATATGAAACATATCAGAAATTTAATTATGATGATAAAAGTTATTCTCTGAATTTTAATTATTTTTTCCCATGGAGAAGTAATTACACTGAAGATAAATATCCACTAGTGGCGATGAAAAATAAAGTCAATGAAAACCTCGACAAGGTGGATAAATATCGAAAAGTTATGATCGAAAAGAAATTAAAATATGTTAAAAGCTCTAATAGGAAATATAATATTCAAAACCAAGTTCAAGGCAACTAGGCCTATCGGGGTTATTTTTAATAAACCGCATTTGAATAATCGGGCATAGTTGGAAATTTAATATTATTATATTGTGTTAATACAAAATTATATAAATAAATTATAATTAATGCAGAATAATTACATTGTCAGGTGTTCCGGGTATATATTCATAAGGTGGACTTATAGTGCAGAGGGCGGAGGTGAGTAATTACTTAGTTTTTTTGTTGGTTTTTATGGAGGACTTTTGAAGAAAAAGAAGAAGATGATGATCACGATGATGATAACGAAGGCGATAAAGAGCAGAGGAATGGCAATACTTGTATTGTTTTTAATTTGCCATGGGCAGGTATGGGCCAAGTTCAGTGAGAATAATTCCGGGTTGCGTTTGCGCGACGAGCTGAAATACTTGCAGACAGAATGGACAGAAGAAAGTGCGGACGGAGCGGACGGAGCGGACGGAACAGATGTGACTCAAGCGGCGGAGTTGACCGACCTGACTGACCAAACTGACCAAGTAGAGTTACGGGCAGCGGCAGTAAGAACAGTAAAAGTAAAAAAGCGGTCTCGTGCGGCGCGTGCTCCCGCCCCCCTAATGCACACAGCTAGACCTACACATATTGCGGCCGCAAATATTGCGGTTCGCATTGACGACGATCGAGCATTAGAGCAGGCGGATTTAGATAAATTGGAACAAGAAATTCGAGAGCAAATTTCGCTGTCGCCTTAGGAATGGGAACTGACTCAGTCCCATCATTTACGAGAAGCTGCATTTAGTACTTGAATAATTTTCCCCAAAGGCAATTTGTAATTTACTGCTCTTTTTGCGTTTTTCGACCAATCTTTTGGGAGTGCTGTGTTTACAGATGTCCATTCGCTGGAGACTGCCCTATCAAATGGGCCCAACCTAACAACCCCCTGTACTGGCATCCACAAAAAATCGGGATGAGCATCTTGGTACCACTCCCCTCCTAGAATATTTCCCTCATCATCCAACTCTAAATCATAGAAATATGTAACAGTAACAAGTGAATCTGATTGGGGACCATCCATTGATTGCTGGGTAGGATCAGTTTCTGATCCATAAGTGATATTCATTTTCACTCCTACTACTTGCGTAGTCTCTGGAGAACGAAACTTAGTAAATTTGTCATTGCTATAATCCTTCAAAAGAATGGCCGCCATCCTGGCATCACTAAACCCTTTAAGAGTTTGGGGGTTAAAGTAAGAGTAGTTGTAAGAGAATATCGGTTGATTCCAGACCTCATAATCGAATGTAGCATCGATAATCAGGCTTCTATTAACGATTCCCAGTTGGTTAACTATCGCCATATGCCAGCTCCCTGGATTAGTATCTAGACAATCTGGATCTATGATGTGGCCGTTCAGTGGATCTCGTTTTATTTCGGCGGACTTTAGTTCACACCTTCCACCCAAAGTCTTACTAGGAAAAACAAAATTGGCCCAAAAAAGGGAATCGAGAGCTTTTATATCTGCAGGGTAAAATTTGATCTTATATTTCCCTTGTGTTGAAGTTACAGTAACTGGGTGGAGTGGGCGAGGAGAGAGAATACTGGCAACTGCCCAACCGTGACAGATACCCATCCAAGTTGCTACCTCTCCATATTCATCGTAGACAGCACGCCCCTCATTCCACATGGCCTTTGTGAGATGTATCTTTTCATCGTCAATCAAAAGATCATATTTTTCGGAGGGAGAAAGCAGATCAATCTTTCTATCGTCTATGTAGTCAGCAACCGGGTTTTGTAAAAAATACGTATAATAATCTTTCCAATTTTTTCCGCTGTAAGAATTTTTGGGATCAGCATAACGAGATGCTGTCAGCCCCTTATACATAGGCCAGTAACTGTCTGACCACGGTTGGATTTTCAATGTTGCGCTGGTTAGACCAGCATTATCCATCGCAAAAATATTTTTCAACATTGAGGAGCTGTTATCTACAAAGTTTTCGGCAATTTCATTGTCTGGGTAAGCAGACTTAAGCACAAATGATTCCCGACCCAATAAAGCTACACCCTCCTTTTTGGCATTAACAAGAAGCTTCTTCCTAAATTTAAATCTCATCTCTGATAGTATCTCATTCTCATT
The DNA here is from genome assembly GCA_015231325.1 of Oligoflexia bacterium. Taxonomy (GTDB): domain Bacteria; phylum Bdellovibrionota; class Bacteriovoracia; order Bacteriovoracales; family Bacteriovoracaceae; genus JADGAN01. The sequence continues at coordinate 9,243 of JADGBS010000043.1, forward strand.
TGCGGAGAGAATTTTTTTTGGAAGAAGATTCCCCCGAAAATTTCTCTTTTCTACCCTTTCACTTCTGACTGTATATGGGTCATCTTGAAAGCGAGTTAAAAAGAATTTGTCTTGAGGACCTAAATCTGCAGAAGATCCCGTCGTAATAGTCTCACTAGCAGTTGTTGTCCAAGGATTGGCGCTAACGACAAGAGGAATCAAAGTCAAGGAACTTAGGAGAATAAACTGAAAGCTGAATCGAAACAATATTGAGCTCATACAATTAACTCCTTGTTAAACGTAAAAGAACTAAAGGGCCAATGAATATATTATATCTTGTACTAGATGAAAAGAAATTTAAAATAAATTTTTATTAATCTTTTTTACTCATTATTTATGACATTATGAATGATTATTAATTGAAAATAAATTCATCTCTTTACTAACAATAATCCATTTCTATGTCAAGTAATGGCGAACATGCGACATCTTTCGAAGAACTCCACTGAATGTTTTTCTATTCATAAATCAAGGCATACTGTTGTACGTTGCGGACCATGAGTCCGAAGTCCGACAAACCCGTACCCATTATGTAGAAGACTATCTGCTTAATTACTGTGCGTGAAACCTATTTTAGTCGTTGCTGCCGATATTGTTTTAGTGAAACGGATTTAAGTTTGTTAAAAGTTCCAGTTTCTTAATGAAAAAATTAACTCAACTTTCCCTAATCAAAAGGGAGAAATTACTTGTCTCGGAAAAAGCAATGGGTATCTATAACCTCATCTAAAAAACAATAATTATTTTTAGCGAATTTATTTTTATTAATGAGCAATGATTATTAATGGCCGGGCATTGTCGTTTTTATGAAAAATTACATACGATTCATCTGAATTGTAATTCATATTAAAAATATTTATTGATTTTCAAAAAGGAAAATAATCATGAGAGAAAATTTCGTTGTTAAGGATGATAAAATTATTGAATTCGTGAGTTATAGATGCGGAAAGTCAGGATATAATATTACCAAGCAGCTGTGCAGATTTAATGTCTGATCACTTTGGCCACAGGACGCTCTCTGCAGAAATTCCCTGGACACTCTCCTTTGATAAACAAGAAAGACTTGACTGGGTACGCAACGAAAAAAAACCAATAGATTCAAAAAAATTTACGGAGGAACAGAAAAAGCTCATGGGAGAATGGTTTAACCAAAATTTTTACCGTTTAGAAGAGACCCCCATACGCGAATCTGTTTTTATTGTCTTTACAGGTTTTTTGGCCAATTTTGTTGCCAAAAGAATTCTTGAATCAAATACAGATCGAACAGGCCTAAATAACGTGAGAATCATCATTTTAAATTACGGTGATATCATCGCACATGCATCTCAGTACACACCATTTTTAAACGGCACAGTCGAAGCGTACAGATATTTTTACCGGCTCATGGAATATCACTTTCCACGACCAACAACGAATTTCGATCCCTCCATCTACATGTCACCTCATTCCCCAGATGCCATGTTATCTGATGGGCCGACATAAGTAGGAAAAATAAATTCTTGGGTGCACTATCCTGGCACTAAAAGTAACAAAATTATACCAAAATGTCTCAACATTTTCCGTAGGGTTACTCTTTGCGTAAAATGCTCAGCTTTACCTCGTAAATTGGGGTAATTTTAGTTTTTTCGCGCAACAATTAAGTATAGATGACTCGGTTCTTCCTAACTGTAATTGAATTATGTTAGCGTAGATATGTCATAATCATCTATATTTATATATAACTACTCTTACCAGCTTAGTGCTTCACTAGCGGTTGGGCATTAAGAATCAATATTATAAATTGTATTTATTCTTTACTGATCAGGAGGTATATCTATGAAAAAATATTTCTTTTTTTTGCTTACTAGAACTAGTTTTGTAGTATCGATTATTTTTATTATTAGCATAGCGATCCCCACTTGCTTCTTAGCAAAACCTATTAATATAGTTGAAGCAGCAACAAATATAAAATGGCAACAGATTTGGAGTGATGAGTTTAATCTCCCCTTTGGAAATAAAGTTAATGAAGATAATTGGCAATATGATATTGGGAGTAAATATCCAGGAGGACCTGATAATTGGGGAACTGGTGAAATAGAGATTATGACAAATAGTACAGCAAATGTATATACGGATGGTGAGGGTCATTTAAGAATTAAAGCGCTTAGAAATTCTGACGGAATATGGACTTCCGGCAGGATAGAAACACAAAGGAGTGATTTTGCAGCACCTGCTAATGGCATTCTTGCTGTTGAAGCATCGATACAACTACCTGAGGTGTCTCCCTCCAATGGAGGTGGATATTGGCCCGCTTTTTGGCTACTAGGGGCCGGTTTTCGTGGTAACTATAATAATTGGCCGCAAGTAGGCGAGATAGATATTTTGGAGAATATAAACGGTTCCGATTCAATCTTTGCTACTGTTCATTGCGGAATTGTTGCTGGTGGGCCATGTAATGAAAGAATTGGGCTTAGTAAACAGTACATGGTAGCAAATTTACAGACTTCATATCATAAATATCGTATGGAATTAGATCGTAGTATTTCACCAGAACAAATCCGATTTTACTTTGATGATCATGTTTTTTACACTATAAATTCATCACAACTGGATGTGAATACTTGGCGTCAAACGTTTCATCATGGCTTTATAATTATATTGAATCTGGCCATTGGAGGAGAGTTTCCTGCAGCATTTGGTGGCGTTCCTTCCGAAGCAACTATGTCCGGTGGAAGTATGTCTATTGATTATGTTCGTGTATATATTGGAATGGTTAGATAGTAGGTCAAAGATCTATAAATCACATCATCGTCTATGAAAAAGTTAATCAAGAAAAAAGATCTCCCCAGCACAAATTTTCTTACTTATCCGCAGAAGAGGAATTGATAAGATGTCACAGCAAGCTTATTTTCTAGCAGTAGATATTGGTCCAATTACTTTATCTATGGTCAAAATGGACTTCAATGGAAGTATTCTCGGGCAGATCTACTTGCCTCACCAAGGTCGAGTGGAATCTTGTTTTTCTAAAGCGTGCGCGGATTTCAAGGGAACAGATGTGATAGTGGGGACTAGCGGATGTCCTGCGCAGATTCCCTTGTGGAACCGTTATAACTCTCAAATATCCTATATTAAATGTGCTCAACATTTTTACCCTGAATTGCGTTCGTTGCTAATGGTTGGAGGTGAACGTTTTTCATTGGTGCTTTTCGACGATGAAGGCCACTACAAAGAAAGCAGGAATAATACTGCTTGTGCGGCGGGAACCGGTAGTTTTTTGGATCAGCAGGCACGGCGCTTGGGGTTCAAGGATAGTGCGGAGTTGGCCGGGATGGCACTGTCGTTGCCGTGGCGATTGCAACAGCAGCATCAACAGACTATTCCTCAAATGGCGTCGCGCTGTGCTGTTTTTGCTAAAACTGATTTGTTGCATGCCCAGCAAGAGGGGTACAGCAGCGAGGCGATTAGTAGTGGCCTATGTTTGGGTCTGAGTAAGAACCTTGCTGATACTCTCTTTAAAGGGGAGAAGCTGCCCTCCCCGATTGTGATGGCCGGGGGAGTCGCAAGAAATTTAGCAGTAAAAAAATATTTAGAAGAAATTCTTGGCGAAAGTTTGATCGTAGATCAATATGCCCCACTTTATTCTGCAATTGGTTCTGGATTGTTGTTCTTAGAAGAGGTGAAGAAAGCGGAAAAAGCAGCGCTACCAATTTCGAGCATGGCGCCTGATCAACTGGTTGAACCCAAAAAAAATTTTTACTATCCTCCGTTAGAAATAAAATTTTCCACTTATCCATCCTTTGAAAAAAAGGGCAGCTATTTATTTAAAAATTATTTAGCAGTGGAAGTTGAGAAATATATGGAGGTTGAGAAATATATTGAGACATACAATTCCTCGATCAATTCTGTGTATTTGGGCATCGACGTTGGGTCCACTAGTACCAAAGCGATTTTGATTGATGACCAAAAGCGACCTGTCCTGGGGGTTTACACCAGAACTAGTGGGCGTCCAGCGGAGGCGCTTCAGGCGTTGTTGGCGGCCATTGATGATTGGGGGAGGAGCTGGGGAGTTTTTAGTCGGATTGCGGCCATTGGAACTACTGGTGCCGGGCGAAAATTTATCGGCAAGCTTATGAATGCCGATTTAGTTGTAGATGAAATTACTGCCCACGCTAAGGCCGCTTATACCCTAAATAATTCCATTGATACTATATTCGAAATTGGTGGTCAAGATGCCAAATTTACGACAATGCAAAATGGCAGAGTTACTTTTTCGTTGATGAACAATGTGTGTGCGGCCGGAACCGGTAGTTTTATTGAGGAACAAGCATTAAAACTGGGCGTGAAATTGGAGGATATTTCTGCCTTAGCAATGGGGACGGCGGCCCCGCTCGCTAGCGATTGTTGCACTGTATTTATGGAAAGGGATCTCAATCATCATATCAGCAATGGGTATAGTATTAATGAAATTTTGGCGACAATCCTACATTCCGTGCGTGAAAATTATTTACGTAAAGTAGTGCAAAATGGAAAAGTGGGAGAGAATATCTGCTTTCAAGGTGCTACTGCTAAAAATCAAGCGTTGATTGCTACTTTTGAACAAAAATTAGAATGTCCGATTTTTGTTTCTAAGTACTGTCATCTTACCGGCGCTTTAGGTGTTGCAGAATTGTTAGTAGAAGAACAGCACGCGGCCAGCGCAACGCAAGATTGTGATCAAGATTCTACTCGAGATCGAGAGCATTTTTTACGAAGTTATTACCAACAGCAATTGGTGATCAGGCAGGAAGTTTGTAATCTTTGCAATAATCACTGCAAATTGCGTCTGCTGGATATTGATGGTGAAGTTTTTGCTTACGGTTTGTTGTGTGGACGTGATTATGCACAACAAAAAATTGGCCCAAAATTTAAAAGGCAGCAGCATAATTTACTCTCAATTAGGAAACAATTGTGGATGCAGATCGGTCAGACCCAACTTCGCTCAACTGATAAAAACAGACCGACTATCAGACCGACTATTGGTCTACCTGCGGCCCTTTACCTTTATGAAGAAATTCCCTTTTGGGCCAATTTTTTCTCTAAACTAGGTTTCCCATTAGTTACCACCGAGAGTTGTAAACAAGCGACAAATCAGGGAAAAAGTTTGGCGCGTGCAGAATTTTGCGCACCGATCGCTAATTTTTTTGGTCAGATCTTCTGGTTAGCAGAGAGGTGCGATCATATTTTTATGCCGGTACATCTTGAAGGTGTAGATGATCCCATGTTGAAAGGGGCCAAACCCAAACGGCGTCAATATTGTTATTACGGGCAATATTCTAGTGGTTTGATCGCCAGCATTGAACTTCCCGGGGACGGTCCGCGATTAAAAGAGAAGTGTTTAACTCCCGTTTTAAGAACTGAGATGCATACTAATACCTTGAATATAAAGTTACAGCTTTATCAATTACTGACCAAAGAGCTGGGGGGGAGAGATCTTTCTTTTTTGGATATTCACAATGCCTATGACGAGAGCGAACGTTATCAAAACGATTTTAATAGTAAATTACAAACCTATTTTTTGAAAAAAAACGATGAGGCCAAGAAACGAAAACAGTTATCCGTAGTGCTCTTAGGCCGACCGTACACTATTTTGAATCCAGAGATGAATAAAGGGATACCAGAAATTTTTGCTGATCTGCAAGTAGAATGCTTTTTTCAGGATATGATTGCCTATGCATCTGATGAGGCGGATGAGATTGCTGAGCTAATTAAGCATGAGCATTGGCACTATTCAAGTAAAATCTTAGCTGTTAGCAATAAAGTAGCGAAAACCGATGGTCTCTACCCAGTATTGATAACTTCATTTAAGTGTGCTCCCGATAGTTGCACTATCGATCATTTTCGACGCATAATGGATCATTATCAAAAACCTTATTTAATAATTCAATTAGATGAACATAACTCCAGTGTCGGATATGAGACAAGGATAGAATCGGCACTACGAGCATTTAGTAATCATTATTATTTACATTCCGACAATGATTCAATACAACATAAGTTGCAAAATAGAAGTCAGATTGGGAAAATAGAGATTGCCAATAAGCTTTTACAAGACAAAATTGTGTTGCTGCCCATTTGGGATCAATTAGTGGTTCCTTTGATTGTTGCCAATTTGCGAGGTGCTGGCCTTGATGCCAGAGCATTAGAAGAAGATTCATCAACAATTTCCCGTTCATTGCAATTGAATACCGGACAATGTCTGCCTCTTAGTGCCATTATTCAAGGAACCATTGATTTTATAAAAAAATATCAATTAGATCCAGCAAAGGTTGTTTTATGGGTACTCAAATCTCATATGGCCTGCAATATCGGCGCATATCCCTCCTTTATTAAGAGATCATTTGAGGGTGTGGGTAAAGGAATGGAGAAGATTGAAATCTTTTCCGGAGAATTTAGTTTTATCGATGTTTCATTAAAAGTTTCCATAAATCATTATTTTACATTGATGTTTGGGGGAATGTTGCGATGCATTTTATTTAAAATACGACCATATGAGAAATTTAATGGGGATACTGATCGTGTTTTAAAGAGCGCGATGTTGATATTTGAAGAAGCTTTTTTGGGAAAAATATCTAAGCTAAATGCTGTAAAAATGGTGGTAAAACTATTCACTGCAATTGAAACAGTAGATGTGGCCTCAATTTCACGGCCGCGAATGAAGGTGGCGATTATTGGCGACATGTATGTTCGTGAAAATGAAGTGATGAATCAGGATTTAGCAAGATTCATTGAGCAAAATGGGGGAGAGGTCGCTGTCCACTCCACGAGCGAAATGATAAAAATTATCTCTAATTATTATCTCAAAAAATGGATACGGGAGCGTAAATTTTCTAATGCCATCATCGGAAAGTCTGTATTAACTTCACTTAAATGGATGGAACGCGACTATTTAGTCGAGTTTGCGAAAGTGTTGGGACCCTCGATTTTATGTCCGCCACAAGAACTTCCTGCCAATTTTTTTGAAAAATTTAATTTAGGACATTACCATACTGGTGAGAGCTTCGATAATATTTTGGCCATTTTTCATCTATTGAAAAGTCACCCAGACATAGGCCTGGTTGTGCAAACAAATCCGGCATATTGTTGTCCATCGCTAATTACTGAAGCGATGTCAAAACAGATAGAAAATATTTTGGGAGTGCCAATGGTTAGCATTACTTACGACGGAACTTTGAGTTTCAAAAACGAGACTATTCTCCCCCATTTAAAGTTTTCGTATTATTTTGGTCTAGTGAAGTAAATTGGGTCAAATCCGGTTAGCGAGGGTAGCAGCAAGCTGGTAGTTCTGAAGTGTGAAGTGTCGGGAACATAGTTTACATTTTAGTCCGGGAGGATGGTTTACACTATATAAACCTTTTAATAGAATTAAATCATACGCACCAACTCAAATCAAGTAATTTTTCGGCATATTTCGCCTTAATAAAAAGCATTATCAGGCATGATAAAAGAAAAATCCGGTCTTGCCGGCAAAAAAGAAAAGTATCGATAAAGTATCAATTGGAAAATAATTGTCAAGGATGAATGAGCGAAGCGAACGAGCAGTATGGTATCCTTGACAATTATCTGATCATTCAAGTAGTGCTGCCATGTCAGTGTTTTCATTTATCCTGGCCCAATCCAATGCCGTTTTCCCATCTTCATCTTTCAGACGGCCCCTAATGTCTGATTTTGAGCTTAACAATAGCTTTACAATTTCTAAGTTATTATTTCTAGCAGCGTAATGAAGAGCAGTTCTTTTAGAAATATCTTGTAAATCAAGCGCCGCTTTATAGTCCAAAAATATTTTCACCTTCTCGATATCTTCGTCCCTAACTGCATAATGAAGGGGAGTTAAACCTTCACCGTTTTGTTGATTGACAAGTTCCAAATTATTTTCCAATAAAAATTTTACTACATCTGCGCTCCCATATATGGTAGCGTTATGGATAATATTAGTCTTCTTAACAGTTGACGTGTTATTTATTAGACTTGGATCACGTTCCAATAAAAGCTTAATAATATTTAATTCACTTTTGTAAGCGAATTGAATGATCGCTTTCCCGTCTCTATCCTGAATTTTTATAATTGAAGGATCTTCATCTAATAATAATTTTGTGACTTGATAATTAGAAAGCATAACCGCCGCCACAAGCACTTTAAACTTTTGTTGCAAATTTAGTTGTTTTAGTTTTAAAAAGTCTGCGGAAATTTTTTCTAATAATAATTTCGCTATCTCATTTAGGTCATAGTTCAGCGCTAGATCAAGGGCAGTATTTCCACGGCAATTTTTTTGCATAATAATATCAGGTTGGCGATCAATCAAAATTTTCACCACTTCCTTCACGTACTGTTTTGTAGAGGGATGACTTTCAATTGCTAGATAAATTGCTACATGAAAAAAATTTAATATTTCATCTTCATCCATTTCCTTTACAAAATCTTTGCTTATGCTGGTCTGTGAAGATATCGAACGTAAGAGCAATTTTGCTCCTTCTTGATTGCCACTTTTGAGCGCCAAATCAAGGGCAGTATGACCATAATTATCCTTAATAGTGACATCTGCTTTATGATCCAACAAGACACGAATGGTCTGGGCCTTGCGTTCAGCTATCAAAGGGCCGGCATTGACATGTAATTCCGCAGCGTGATGCAAGGCGGTATGTCCAAAAATATCTCTTTGATTTACTAGTTCTGGTTCTTTATCTAATAGAAACTTTACTACTTCGAAATGACCACTGGCAGCTTCGAGAAGCCTAAAAACTCCATTGTCCTGCAGTTTTATTAAACTGGGATCTTCATCCAGCAATAACTTTACTATCGGTAAATTTCCCGACATGCTTGCATAATGCAAAGCAGTCAGCCCATCATTGGACTTTTGTTTTATAAGGTGGGGATTCTTTTTTAAAAGAATTTTTATTATCTGCAGTTTTTTCTCATTCATTATCTGCAGTTTTTTCTCATTCATGTCCGACGTCATAGCTTCATCCATAGCGTCATCGAGGACAGTAGCACCACCTATTCTTACCTGATTTATAAGATTAGGTTTTTTATCTAAGAAAAACTTCACTAGCTGAAGATTGTTGCTTTGGACCGCAAAATTAAGCACGGTATATCCCAAATCAGATCTATATTTTATGAGATGGGGATTGTTCTTTAATATTGATTTAACCTCCGCTAATTTTCCCTCAAAAATAGCATTTTGTAAGATAAAAAATTGTGATGCCTCTGTGTCCTTCTCAAGCCCCAAAGCAGAAACAGATACTGCTAAAAATATGATTGCTATTATTGTTAGTATTACATATTTTGACATAAGTAGCTCCAATGAAAAAATACAATCAAAAACTGCATTCTGATTCCGTTCACCGTTTACCTTGACATAAGTTTCGTCTACGCGCCAATACGCGCCAACTTCTAGCAAGCAATCTACTAATAATCAAGTATCTATATTTTTTTAAATATTTTTTACGAATATACCAGGATGAGAATGGTGACCATAATATTGAAGCAATCAAAAATGATAATACTAAGAAAGAGAACTTCATAAACCCTACTAATGATAACTGTTCATGGCCATTAAAAAAAATTAATAGAAAAACCCATAGACAAAAAAAAGATGATACTACTAGTAAAAGCAACGAGAATATTAATGAAGTAATAAAAGATATAATTTTATATAAAGACAGCATAAGAACTCCTGAATAAGCGAATTTTTAGGAAAGGTATAAGTTTTGTACAACTTGGAAAACTACTTTGTCTTTTATCGGAGTTATTAAAATTATACTTAATAGTGGAGTCTTTTGATCCTATTTACATTACTTAATAACTGGATTATTACTAGTAGCAATTAAGAGTGATTACTCCATATTATTAAAAAATCTGCTTTTAGTTACTAGGCCATATGTTAGTGAACAGAAGTTTCCTATTTGTTGCAAACGCTCTTTGCTTCTGACGTAAAGCTATCTGCGTGTTTTAAGATAAATGCAATAAGAGACTTCAGATCTGGATCTAGAAGCGTTCCCTCTACTGCCTCTTTTGGTAAAGAACTCCTCCTAGCTAAAAATTCATTTAAAGCTTTTTTGCATTCACTGCTAGTTATAATCTTGTCTGCTGATGTTTTCGATAACAACGCTGTCAGTTTTGCTTCATACAGATCTCTCATACTCATTATAAATTCAAGTGAACTCTTGAAAACTATAAATCTATCCTTGGGCCAAAAATCAATTAACTTTTCGCATTTCTCTTGTGCTCCAAAAAACAACTTTTTCGATTCACGATATGTTTCCAAAGCCTCTGCGAATTTTTTAGTAGACTCTTTCTTTGTTGCCATGCCCCATGAGTCCATTGCACCAAACAACATTTCTACGCACTGTTGTTCTTTTTCGACCGCCGGCCGTACCACACCAGCAGAGAGCGAAAAGAAAGCAAGGGAACAAATGGATAGAAAAATAAATAGGTAGGTAGTAACTAATATTGTTTTTGTTATCACTGTTTTATTGAACCATCGTGGGAATTAACACTGCAGTGTTAATTGTAATTTCGTATAAAAATATTGTATCAAAAAACTTCCATCATTCAATATTGAATTAATCTTTTAACACCATTTATACCGTACTCTTTTGATCTTAAGTAACATCGCCTAGATCTATCAAATATTCGACTCATCTCACACCCCCATAATATAATCAAAAAAAATAAGTATTGATAAGGTGTACACCTTGCGGTACACTACATTTTGCATAAGGAGGTTTCACATGCAAAATACAAACCCAAAACAATTTAGAGCTGAATTAAAGGACTATCTGGATTTGGCAGCAAAAGAACCAATCCGTATTCAGCGTCGCTCCGGTGAGAGTTATATTCTACTCAAAGAAAAAAAATATCAAGAATTACAAGATGAAATAGTCTCGCTGCAAAGACGCTTATTGGGCATCTCCCAAGTAGTTTCGCTGGAAGGCAAAGAACATAAAGTTGGAGATAAATCTCGTTTGTCGCGACTGAAAACAAAGGAATAGTCGAGTGGCGAAGTTTATATTTACACATCGGGGAAATTCCCTTGATGTAAATGTAAAGACCCAACACTTCGTATGGTGAATTTGCACTGGGGAGAATCTGTATTTTACTTTCCCCTCTTGACATATTATCGCTTAAAGCGAATAGCAAAGTGTCTACTTATAGCAAATGCTGGATATGCATGCAAACAGAATATAACAGATGAATTTGAACCTCGTCGGAACTTTTAAAAATTTACTTGATAATTCGCTGATTATAATAATAAAATATTTAGAACTTACACCGTAAATAACTTTCCTATACACGAGTAAGTATTTGATTCCCCGAAAAAAAGTGGTCTCTGGGATAGGCCCTAAGTACAAAGTGACCGCTTTCGTATCAAAAACCAAATAAATTATGTAAAAATGATCAAGATCCCGATAATTTGTTATGAGTGGGAAAAAACATTTATTAAAAAAAATATGTATACTTCTGTTGTCAATTACTTCTACCATTGCCGTATCTTTAGAAAAACCAGTTACAACTTTTATTTGGTTGTCAAACAATAAAGAACCGCTTGCTAGTAAATGCTACGAAGTTGATATTGAAACTCAAGGACAAAGGTTTGCAAAAGAAACCTCTAAAATTAATTGTCGTCCTGCTAGTTTTGAATATAAGTGGATTGCTAATTCATCTGGAAGAACCGGTAAATGCTTTGAAATAGACATCAGCTCTAAATATTTAAATTCCGTAGACATTAAAAATTGTAAACCAACAGATACTTTTTTCTATTTATATGCCAGCAAAAATGGCCCTTCATACTGCATAGAAGTTGATTCTGAAACTTCTGGCAAAAATTTTTTAGATGAAGTTAATATGAGTAATTGTAGTCCAAAAGTTGAAAATTTTATATGGATCTCCGATCATGATGGTCTAACCGGTGTATGCTTGGCCATAGATGCATCAGGGGTAAATACCCTTTACAAACGTGCAGTAAAAAATGATAAGTGTAGACCAATAAAAGTAGCATATTATTGGATTCCTGAAAAAAATGGAGTTGGGGGCAAATGCTATGAAGTTGATGCAAGAAATGGCCCTAAATTCTATTCAACAAATGTTGCCGCTACTAAATGTATTGCCTCTTCAAACCATTATACTTGGATTAGAGATAAAAATACTATGTTAGGGAAGTGTTACGAAATTAATACAACCACTACCGAGAACCAGGCGCAGGTACTATCCCCAGTATCAATAGAAAAATGTAAAGTAGAAAAAACTATAAAAAAATGGATTAAAGAAGGAATGTTAAATGGAAATTGCTATGAGATCGATATTGAAACCATGGGAGATAAATACATTAAACCTATCAATAAAAAAGAATGTCGACCACATGATATTGTAAACATTTTATTTACTAACAATAACAATACCCTCTGCTATGAAGTCGATGAAAAAACTGCAGGTGATGAATATGCGGTGGCCACTGACATAGAAAATTGCTCCGATTTTAAGAATACTTGGGTTTCAGCAAAAAACGGTTTAGGTGGCCGTTGTGTTCGCTTGATAAAAAGCATTAGAAAGGATGTCGAGGCGAAATATTGTAGACCCGATAATATTGCTTATATGTGGGTAAACCTCGGGGCCTATCATGGTGAATGTTATGAATATAATGCCGTTGATGGTGCTAAGGCATACTCCTTAAAAGTAAGTACGAAATTTTGCAAACCTCAAAAAACATCTTTTTTATTTGTGCCAGATCCAAAAGGAGTTCTAGGTGGGAGATGTATCGAAATTGATGATAAAACAAAAGGTGATCAGTATGCAGTAGAGATATCCATTGATCAATGTAGACAATGTGAAAAATTTTGTGTTTCGTAGCTGACTTTATTTATCGGTAGGTTTTTGCGACATAAAATGTAATCGCCTAAATTATTTGTAACACATTTTTGTATTTTGGCTAAGAAAAAAATTATGCC
>JADGBS010000440.1:0-1633 GCA_015231325.1 Oligoflexia bacterium
TTTATTTATGGAGAATTGAAATATGAAAATACTTTCAACATAGAAAAACATGAGGATTTTAAATTTTTAAAAGTGTTATTCTTTGTAAACAACTTTATAAACATGAATGTAACGATAAAATAGGAATTTTATGATAAAAAAAATAAGTGACGAACAAATACTAAAAGATTTAGAAATAACCCAAAGAGAATGCTTCGCATATAGAAATATTTCTGAGGGGTTTGAAAGACTATATCTTCTTCATGAAAAAGATGGCGGAGCATATCCTAAATTTTGCAGAAGTGAACATCTAAAATATCATGAAAAATATAATGAATGCAATAGATTGGTCGAAGAATTGATTAGACTAAAAACTGAGAGAGGATTGTAATAAAAGGAAAGTTTTATGACAATATATATTGAAGACGATAAAATAAAAGAAGCAAACGAAAGGTGCAGTAAGGCTTTTACGGAATTGGTGATTATCGCCAACAGGTATAGAGAAGATAAAAACTTTTCTGAATTTAGTCGAATTATGGGAAAAATTGAAGGATTGAAACTTGCTCAAGATTATTTCAATCAATGTTTGAAGGATTTATAAAAATGGAAAAAGAAATTGAGACAGAGGAAGAATATACGGTTAGAGAGTTGGCTTGGTTCAGAGTTTTTGATTTGTGTTTAGAATTGGGTATGGATACCAATACCAATAAGACTGGTGTTCAAGATGTTTTGGATTTTATAAAAAATTTAACAAAACATAAGCCACAATAAAACAAGCATTTGATGATAAGGAGAAAATAAAAAATGGATTTCGGCGACAGGATTACATTTCTAATTGGTGCTAGTGATTTACCCCATTATGCGAGGGGAATTATTCATGGTGTTTTGAGGGCTAAGAGACAGAATAGAGAAGAAGAAATCAGTTCAAATTCTATTCTTTTCATTAATCGTATGTGGGAGAATAGAATTGGAGATTCTAAATGAAATCTGGAATTTGGTTTGCTTGGTATCCCGTTGAAACAGTTGATGGGTGGGTTTGGCTTGAGTATGTAGAATGGCAAGAAGATTTTATGGGAATGAAAGCCAATGAGTATCTTGGTTTGGCAGAAAATGAATATATTTATACTAAAATTAAGGAGAATAATTAAATGTTAACAGAAACAGAACTTGCTCAATTGTTTGTAAACTATGCTGAGGCAAATAAAACCGTAGAAGAAATTAAGGCTAAAATTGAAAATGAAATTCTTGTTCGTGGTGGTTCTCAAACAATGGCTGGCGTAGAAGCCAAATTCTACCAAGCAGGTTTTGAGACACCAGATTATGAGAATACAGCAAAGGCAAACATGCCTAAGAATTTTGACCTTTCACCATTTTCTACCACTAAGACAACTGTTAAGTGGAAGGAAGTATGCGAGGCTATTGGCGTTGAAGCCCCTCAAGGTTCTCCAACACAAGCTAAGGTTTTGGTTGGAATGGTTAAGCCGAAGACCAAGAAGTAATAAAAGAATAGTTTTATCTCAAGTGGGGGATTTGTGTTTTTCTCGTAAAACGTCACTTTTTATTGAAAGTGTCAATTTACGAGATTTTCATATATGTATTACCAATATAATGTGTGTTTTCGATTTAAATGAACATAAATAACCAATATATTGTG
>JADGBS010000440.1:1797-2305 GCA_015231325.1 Oligoflexia bacterium
GTGTCTTTAGGCGTTATTTTTATCCCATTAGTGTACTTAGCTAATGAACTAGCCAATAAGGTTTTTGAGAAAAACGTGATAAAGATAAAGTATCACACAGAAGGAATTGAAATTGAAAAAATTACCATTGGAGATTGGGTTGACCTGCGCTCCGCCGAAGATGTCTCTGTTAATCGTGGAGATTATAAATTAGTTTCTCTGGGCGTAAGCATGAAACTTCCCGATGGATATGAGGCACATGTTGTTCCCCGCAGTTCAACGTTCAAAAATTGGGGTATTTTACAAACAAATTCTATGGGCGTGATTGATAACAGTTATTCAGGAAATGGTGACATTTGGAAATTCCCTTTATACGCCACAAAGGATACTGAAATAAAAAAGGGAGACAGGATATGCCAATTCAGAATTATGAAAAAAGCAAATATGAAATTTGAAACAGTTGAAGATTTAGGTGAGAATAATCGTGGCGGTTTTGGTTCAACTGGAAAATAGTAAAAAAAATACCCTA
>JADGBS010000441.1 GCA_015231325.1 Oligoflexia bacterium
CTTTGTCATGGTAAATTTAGAACATAGGCAGCTTTGCTGCAATTATTTTTAGATTGAAATTCCTAAGCACATCTCCAAGCAAACTGGTGAACAAATTTCAATATTCTCCCTGAATACTTGTAAAGTATCATCCAGTTCACTTAATTGTCTGGAGGTGTAATAAGCAATAAAAAATTATTGTATATGTTCATTAATCTGTTTTTTTCAATTAAAATTTTGTTCAAAATTCATAGTAGTTGTAATCAAAAAGGAGATTAGTCATGACAAAAAAAATAGGTATCTCTTATCTGTTACGAATATTTTTTATTTTGTTTTGTATCTATTATTCTCCAATCGCCTCAATTTTAAAATTTGAGGCACAAGCAGCATCTTTGTATTATATTCTTGATGCTTCAGGTTCAATGTGGGGTAGGACAGATGGGCAGATTAAAATTGAAGTTGCTCGCAATACAATGATAAAACTTATTACAGAAATGCCAGAAGAATTTTTATGTAGCCTAACTGTTTATGGACACATTAAAAAAGGGGAGTGTTCTGATATTACAGAGATTATTCCTTTAGGAAAAATTGACCGTTCCAAAGCAGTTGATCTAATTAAAAAAATAAATCCAAAAGGTAAAACACCTATTGCCCAAACAATTGAAAGAACTGTGAACAATTTAAAAAAAAATCAAACTTCACAAACAAGTGAAGGGGAAAATACAATTATTCTTATAAGTGATGGTATAGAAACTTGTGGGGGCGAACCTTGTTCAACTGCATTAGCACTTAAATCATCAGGTATAAAATTTATCATGCATGTCGTTGGTTTTGATGTTGATAAAGAAGCATCGGAACAGCTTGCCTGTATTGCAAAAGTTAGTGGAGGAAAATATTTTTCTTCACAAAATGCCGAAGAACTTCTTTCGATATTATCCTCTGTTCAAAAAAGTGTCATTGAAAATAGTTCCATTAAGATACAAGAAAAATTTGAACCCCAAAATTCTCAACCAGTCAAAGAAGAACAAAAAGTAATAACATCTTCAAAATCGCTTAAAATAAAGGCAAAAAGTCCTGGAAAAATAACATTTAAGCGTAATTCATGGCTTAAAAAACCATACTCATGGAAACTTATTGATCCTGAAACAGGAGAAGATAAGGGTAATTTCTCCACACTTGAGCCAACTATAGTTACACCAGGAAATTATCAAATTGTTTGGAAACAATATGAGCATGACTCTTCTGATGTTCATCTTACAGAGGTGATTCAATTAGAAGCAGGAAAAACGGTTGAGATTCCTCTCATGACAGCCATAAGGTTGAATCTTCCATCATGGGTAATTAAACCTAAATATTGGGGGCTTCGTGACCCTATAACCCTTGATAAAGTTGTAATATTTACAAAATTGGAACCGTTTTTAGCTCCAGCCGGTGAGTATGAGATTATATGGAGGCAAGAAGAGCATTCAGCAAGAGATGTTGCCATTCAAAAAGCCAATATTATTACAGATAAAATGAATGATATTACTATATCTACTGCTATAAACCCTGTTCCTGCAAATTGGGTGCAAAAAAAAGTTCACTACTGGGGATTAAAACATATCAAAAATATAGATTCAAAAAATTCAAGCTCAGATACTACTTCTTTAAAACAGTCAGATTCCCTTTTTGGAAACGCTGATTCAGAAGAATTTGTTGCATGGTTTGGTGATACATTTGCTCCTCAGCTTGTACCACCTGGAAAATATCGTCTAATATACGATCTTTCTGAGCATGGAAGCTCTGATTCATTGCTTGGCGAAATTGAAGTAATTGAAGGTAAAATGAATGATTTTGAAATAAACACTGGTGTCATGCTTATCCCATCTGATGGAATGAAACCACCATATTTTGTTGAGTTTATTGAGCTAAATGAAGATGAAAGTAATCAAGAATTAGATAATAGTGACATGGATAAATTAAATAAAGTCAAGCTTAGTGGTAATTTTGGACCGATTGCTCTTAAACCAGGAAAATATAGGATTAATTATCGTCAAGAAGAACATGGAGCATCAACAGTAACAATTGTTGATGAGTTTGAACTTAAAGCAGGAAACCTTGTAGAAATAGAACTTTAAAAAACTGTATAGTATTATGAGATTAAAACTTGGGATTGCAAAAAAACTATCAATCTTCTGTCTGTTTTTCATACTCATTCTTTATGGAACAGTTCTTGATTTGCTGATTAATATTCAGACTATGTCAGGAATGTCAGGGCAGATTGTGAGCATCAACAATGAAATCGCATCATTATCAAAAGTGATGCTTGACAGCCTTATCA
>JADGBS010000442.1:0-485 GCA_015231325.1 Oligoflexia bacterium
CAAACAATTCAGAGTCCAGCAAATTATCATTGAATGCAGAACAATTTTGCGCCAAAAGAACGGAATTTTTTCGGGCCGAACTATACTGAATGGCCCTTGCTGCTAATTCCTTACCGGTACCATTCTCCCCCTGTATTAGCACAGTGGATTCTGAGCGGGATATTTTTTCGAGCAGGTGATAGATTTGTTGAATTTCTCTCGATTTGCCAATCATAGAATGATATCGATACTTGGCGCTCAATTCCGAGTTCAGTTCTAGTATACGTGCTTCTCTTTTTTCAATTTCGTGGTGAAATGTTTCAATTTCTTGCGCTACCAATTCAACCAATTCATGGAGATATTCCCTTTTAGTTTTATCAAGAACTTTCAAGTGTTGAATTGCGAGATTAGTATCGTGTTCGTTGGCGCCATATTCGATTAATTTTTGTCTGAGGGCATCGATTTCTTTGTAAGTCATGGTTTCGGTTATGAATGGATAGGCGAAG
>JADGBS010000442.1:571-1606 GCA_015231325.1 Oligoflexia bacterium
TGTAGAGGTGGTAAGAGGAATTTATTTCACTAAATTGGTCAGTAACTTGTTCAATGTCGTTAATTAAGTATTCATGGCCATAATTCGTTTGCATTTGAGCTTTAAGAAAATAGTTTTGAAATTTGTAGTTACGGTCGAGAATTTTTCCTTGAATTTTTGAATGTTGATTGGCATAGAATAGTTCTACACCAAACCATTTTATCAAAATCTGTTTTAGCTTAGTTATTACGTGCAAATTACTGATTTCTTCCCAGTTAATCATGCTGATCCTTCTTCTTGCTGGTGATCATCTCTTGCCAATTATTTCGATGTCTTTCGAAAAAGACTAAATATAACAATGTTTTAATAAAGGTAATAGAATAGCGGTATCATCTGTGATAGGCTTAGCACATGATCGGAAAAATTTTAAAAATTGAGTTAATTATACTGTTTTTTTTGGCCGTAACAAACGTAATTTCCTTCTATTTTAAAGATGCCCTACCGGATAATTTATTGAGTATTTCCTCTTCCACTATTGACGTAAGTTCTTTGTCGTACTATTTCTCGTCAGTATTAGTGATGATTAGTTATTTTACTGGTCTGTGGGTGGTAGTACCGTTCTTTATTTTTGCATTGCTGTATGCCTTTATATTTTCTTCCCGAAACAGATTTCTGGATACGTGTAGCATAATATTCATTTTCTTTTTTTGGATGTTGGTTGCTGGTTGGGGGCCTGCCTTTTGGGCAGAAGATGGGGTTAAAATTTTATTGAAGACTGTGTTCACTACTCGACAAAGAATATGTCTGTCTTTATTAGTGTTGTTTTTGTTTTTTGTGATCAGCGGTTTTACTAGAATATTTAGATTTAGAAATAGATTTAGATTTACTAAAAACGTACAAGAAAATTGGCGTAATTGGTCGAATTGGTCGAATTGGTCGAATTGGCGTAATTGGTCGAAATTTTCGGACGGTTTGAGAACTAGGTGGAACGTATGTCTTAAAAATAGGAAGACTATTGTTCCAAGGGCCACTGCTCCAGTGATTTTGTCACTACCC
>JADGBS010000442.1:1667-2289 GCA_015231325.1 Oligoflexia bacterium
GAAGAAATCGAAGAAGATGAGAGTGAAGATGAAATTACTTTTGAGTTTGAGTCGCACTGCGAAGAAGATGTGTGTCTTGTAGAGGTTGCGAGTCAAAAAGAGGGACAAGAGAAAAAAATCGAGAAGGATTGGGACTACAATTCATTCCGTCAGGATTTAATCGAAAGTATCAGAAATTCTAGATTGTCGTCGTTGCCTTCGTCATCGTTGTCACCTGAATCTTCAAACCCTATACTATCGGACCCTTCCTCATCCCTGTCACTGCCGGATTCTCCGGATAATTTTCTTGAGAATTTTCCGGAACTTCCTGTCGCTAATGATACACATGAAGATTATTTCATGGAGGTTGTTGCGTGTTTGGAAGAAAAGTTTAAGGAATTCAAAATTGATGCGCGGATAGTCAATATTTTGAAAGGTCCGGTGGTCGACACCTTTGAGCTGGAGCTGGGTGCAGGGGTAAGAATATCTAAAGTTACGGCGATAACTGAAGATTTGGCATTGGCATTGCACGGTGTTCCTATTCGGATGATCTATCCTATGAAGGAGCGATCTACTATTGGTATAGAAATTCCCCACGATTCGAGAAAGACGATTTTTTTAGACGAGGTTTTGAGTGGGACTA
>JADGBS010000443.1:0-1821 GCA_015231325.1 Oligoflexia bacterium
TTCTTCAGTTGTATAGGCGAGCATTTCTCCCACAACTTTTCTAAGATTGACACGATATTTCTCAAAGATGTTACGAGCATTCTGTTCTTCCTCAGTACGCATCTGGTCAATTTGAGCGCGCACCAAAATCATATCTTTTTCTAACTTGTTCCCTTTTCGCTCCAAAGACTTTATTTTGCGTTCTTCTTCTTCCATCTCTCCCATGAAATTATGGAAGCGATCCTTTGTTTTATTTAAAATGTCTTCCTTCGATGCCAAAATTTTTGCAGTTGAGTTGTTCGAATCCTTGAGCTGCTCAATAATTATCAGAGTGTCATCGATTTCTTTTTGATATTCACTGATGGTGGCACGATTGTTTTCGATGCGACTATTTAATTTATTTATTTGTCCGCTGATATCTGTTACTTGAAGTTGCAAGTTATTAAAATTATTTTCGATATTTTGTAATTCACTTTTAAGGGTGATTAGTTCTTCTTTTTTGCTGTCATAGTTGTCTTCTAAAAGAGATAGTTCTTCTTTTTTATCATCGATGGAGCTTTCTTCAGAGACTATTGTTTCTCCTAAAAACTCTAACTTTTGCTTTAATTTTTCTTCGGATTCTAATAGTGTTACTCTTAATTGTGAAAGTTCACCTTTCTTCCTTTTAAGAAAATCCAAGCGATCAGTTTCATTTTTTTGAGTTGTATTATCATTTGCTATCTGTGATTTACTAAGAGTAATTTTAGTTTTGGTTTCATTCCGTTCATTTTCTAAAGTTTTTTTCTTTTCATAATATTCTTTTAGTAAAGCTTTTAAACTTTGATTATCTTTTTCTAAGGCCGGCACCTCCTGTTCTAGTAAAGAGAGTGATTGTTCGAAATTTGCAATCTGGTTATTGCGATTGATGACGCCTGTATTTAGCTCGCTGGTGCTAGCAACTGCTCCGATTTTATAAACGGGGACAACTCCGGCGCGAGTGATGACCTCTTTCCCGTCAAATGTGGCGACAGCGGAAATGTTGTTGTTGACTAATAATAATTGATAGATTTTTTGATAGGCATCTTGTGATGTTGCTTCTGATGCCATGGGGGTAGAAACCAAAAAAGAGCCTTGAAATAACGGTGTGATTGTTTCCAAAAGCTCAGGGCGATCAGAATTAATTTTGAGGACATCGAGCACTGGAATCACTTCATCGATACCTAGTTCTTTACCTAGTTTTTTTAGCTGCTGCTCTGCGGTGTCAGTACTGGCGCCGCAGACGTTGTCATTGCGATCATTGCCATTGCCTTCTAAAATTATTTTGATGTCGATTGGTGATGTAGCGGATGAGGCAGTCGGCCATTTTTGGAGAATAATTAGATCTAGTAGATGCGAAAACAAACTTTGAATGCCGCCTGCATATTTTTCTGGGGATTGTAAAATACTTCCTAGGATACAATAGTTGTTTCCATCAACGAGTGCGGCCAGTGCTTCATTAAATTTATTTAATTTTTCTTCATCGTTGATATTAGTAAGTGCTAATTGTTGTAATGCTCTGAGCGAACGCAGTTCGGAATCGTTGGTAGCGAGCAATTTTGATTTTGTTAAAAATTCTTTTTCTTTAAGCTCCTGTTCACTAGATTTTGTCGCTATGGCCTCATCCAGGGATAATAGCTCTTTTTCCAATTCCGCTAATTCTAAATTGCCTTTTTCACATATATTTTGTAAGCGATATAGCTCCTCTGCTCTTTTTGCTATCTGATTTTCTATTAGTAAAATAGAGTCAGTGATCTCATTCAACTTTTCAGCGATCTCTTGAAGACGTGAGCCATTTTTATGAGTATCTAGTTCCAGTTCTCTTTT
>JADGBS010000443.1:1852-2284 GCA_015231325.1 Oligoflexia bacterium
TTCTTTTTCCAGTCCATCGATCTCTTCTTTTAGATTTTCGATATTGTCAGAAATGCCGCTAACGCTATCGTTGAGAATTTCAAGGTTCTCCTCTAGTGATTCTTTATTTTTGAATTTGTCGCTAAGTTGTTCCAATTCTTTGGAAAAAAAAGTGAAGCGTTCCCCTCTTTCAGTAATATCGTCGATTAATTCTTGGTTTTCTTTTTTACGATCGGACAAAAGTTTTATGCGTTCTTCTCTGCCTTTATGTAAGTAATTAAGGCGCTCTTCGTTGAGTGCTAGTTCCTTAGCAATTTCATTATAGTCGCGTTGTTGTTCTTCTAGAGTTAGTGTAAGTTCATCGCGTTCAAATTTTCTTTTTTCTACATTTGTTTCAATAATGCTTTTTTCTGTTTGTAGGCCAACCAGTTGCTTTTCGTTTTCTATTAAGTT
>JADGBS010000444.1 GCA_015231325.1 Oligoflexia bacterium
TTTTAACGATAGTTTATATTCTATATCTATGTCAATTAAGTTCATAACCTCCAAATATTAAAATAAAACACAAGAATAAAAAGGCTTTCTTGGTTGACAATTAAACTTTATATTTATTCAATTGACAGAAAACCAGAAATAAAAATAGAATAAAAAGCACAGTGAAGTACCGACATAAAATATAATATAATAGAGTAATTAAGAAATATGAAAATGATACAACAATAATGATAATGAGAAAAAAGCCCAAGTAACAGAAAACAACCAAAAAAAGATAAAAAAAGAGAATTAACTGTTGCAAAGCTTCTCAACCAAAGTGATAAAATCATAACGTTTACATTGTTATAAATAGTATTTAGAGATTAATAATTAATTTTTTGAATTGTAATAATAACGTAGAATAGAAGTGTCAGCGTTAAGCTCAGAAAGCCTAACCATCACATTGTATCCTCACGTAATTTAAGCGTTTTGGATTCTAAGTCTTTATAAATTTGTAAGCACTGATTTTAATATATTTCTTCATATTTTTAACTTATTTTAATTTAGTGTCTTTTATCTCTATTTATTCTTCTCTCCTTTAAATTTTATCTTTTTCTCTTAGCACCGTCACCACGACCTCGACCGCTTCTTGTCTGCACAGTTGTGCGTTTCACACCACCTCTTCCCGCAACCAATGAGGTCATCATGCGAGAGCCTGAAGCAATAGGTTCTCCATTCGGGCCTGTTGATGGAGTGTGCACGTTGGCTTCAGGAACGATGATGAAGTAGCTCTCCAAGTATCCGGCATAGGCCATTCCAGCAATACGCCTTGCTTTGTTGATTTCATCAGAGGAAACTAGTTTTCCGTGTTTCTGGATTGACTCCACATATCCAACCTGTCTCACAACCTTTCCTTCGTTTTTGAATATAATGCTTGGATTGTCCGAGTACTTGCTCACAAGTATCTCAACATTTTTGTTGGTCTCCCTTTCTCTGAGTCTGCGAACAATGGCTTGAAGTAGAAAGATTCGAACTCGCGTCGATTTAACTGGGTCGTTTGTAACTTCTACATCGATCCATCCTGCGACCTTATCTTTTCTTGCCTTGACCATTCTACCTCTAATCTCTATTGCGTCTTGGACATCAGCGCAAACCAATCTGAAATCTTGGAACACTTCACTCTTCTCTGGCACTGGTATCAGGTAAATTGATCTTATACTGACCGCTTCTAAACTGATTTTTGGTAGCTTAGCAAGTTCTTTTTCGAAGATATCTTTAACTTTTAAAGCTCTGATTCTTGCTATACCTTCTGCACTGAAATCAGCTGGTTTCGGGAATCGTCTGATCACTACAATGTTGTGTCGACGTGAATTGGCCTCCATATCTAGGTCCTCTTTTATCTTAGCTAGTGAATAGTTTGTCTTGCTGAATTGTGTTTCAATTTCCTTGAATTTAGTTTCTGTTTTTGTGCTTGTCGAACCCATTGCTTCAAGGAGCTTATCAAGTTTTTGATGTATGCTGGCGGAATTATCAACTTCATTTATTTCAGGTGGACCCACCTCCATTTCGATGGTTTCATGAGTTTCGTCAGCCCAACTTTTCTCCGGTTGAATGATTTCTTTAATGTATTGTCGATATCTGGCTAGTGGCATATCCCTCATATGAACTCCATCCGACCTCAAGTCTGTGTCCCTTATGGGTGGATCAGCAGCTTTGATGACGATTGGATCCAGTAGGTCAAGGTAAGTTTTCTTAAACAGATCAAAATGATCGTACATCCACAGTGGGTCTGTTCTGATGATTGGTGGAGTCACGATGAATTTTGTTCCCAGACATTCACGTGCAGCATTGTTGATGTCAGCTGCCAGGGTGTTCATTACACCAGCGACATCATCACACTTACTTTCTGATTTGTCAAAGGGTGATTTCCATTTAACCTCTAAGTCTCCTACGTGGTTCAGTACTGAAGAGATAACTACCGTGTCGAAGTTTGCTGCATCAGCAAAGGCTGTAGAGTGAGCCGCCCTTGAGGTCAGGCGAAGAATCTCAACATCTGACACACCTAGTTGATCCCTAGCCTTGTTGTGATCTCTAAAGGCATGATGGCATAGGTTCGAGTCTCCTACTAGTAGTAGTCTCATGGTTGTAGTTGCTGCAATTAATTTTTTTATGTAACGGGATTTATATTGACGAAATAATGTTTATATTTAAATTTTAATTACAATGATCAGTTTCGTTATTTTTTCTTTTTCTCTCTCTTCTCACAGTCTATTAATTATTAATTATTTATATATT
>JADGBS010000445.1 GCA_015231325.1 Oligoflexia bacterium
CTAATAAAAACTTATTTGTACTTGAAAGCCCATTTTATGGAAACGCCACACACATTTTAGAAATAATTGGCAGAAGTTTTCCCAAAAAACTAAGGCAGAAATAATTAGTGACAATCTCTGTATACACAGTCTTATTCATAGAGTTGATTGGGATAGTGAAGCTAATAAGTTGTTCTGGTTTACGACATGAATTATCACGACTCTCTTATTAGAAACAATCAATAATGTGAGTAATAAATAAGTATTTAACGTATCTTATCGATAAAACATTTTTTGTTAACCCATAGTACTATTATTATACTGATGTATAATAGTGCTCAATGGCACGCTTGCCTTGTGAAAATGACTGTAAACTAACGGCTAATAGTGAAGTCGATGCCTTAGTATTGGCAGGAGGTAAAGGCATCAGACTTAAGGAAGGTGGTATCCACGAAACTCCAAAACCACTAGTGAACATAAGACTACAAAACGGGAGAGAAATTCCAATGATCGAAAACGCCATTATCGGGATAACTTCAACACTGAGATGTAATCTGGTTCTACTTACTAGCCAAGATCCTGAGTCACGAAGTAACATGGTTGAAGACTATGTCAGACAAAAACATTCGTGTGGAAGATTTTCATTTTCAATTGAAGATAAACCGCTTGGAACAGCCGGTGCTGCTAACAATGCTTTAATCCGGCGAAATACTTCAATTGGAATAATCACACCTTGCGATACTCTTTTTCCTTTTGACCAACTTGGAAAAATTATCAAAACCCACAAGAAGAAACGATCAAATATAACTTGGGTTTTGACATCAAACCCTGGTGATGGTGCACAAAATACAGGCAAGGTGTTTGTCGACAAACTTACTGGGCAAATAATTTATGATTTTGAGGCTGGCGGAGACCAATCATCCACAAACACACATAGCTTAAAACCGATGACTAGTGTGGGTGTTGTAATCGTTGATAAGGATTATTATGTGGCAAAATTTGAAGAACATTTTAATCACGGTAGTAGTGGAATTGTCGATCTCTATCGCCAATATATTCCAAAGCTACTCGAAACTGGAGAAAGAGTTGACAGTTTTGATATCCGACAACCTGCACAGGATTTAGGAACAGTCGATCGTTTAAATCGATTTGGAAAGAATAATTAATTCTTATCCATTAATTCACGGATCAAATTACGAATAAAGTCAGCCTTACTTTGATTTAATTTGGCGGATTGGACGGTAAGAAAGTTAAGTGTCTCATCATCAATCATTAGGTTGAATCGATTCTTTAATTTTCTTTTCGAAGCTAAATCTATAAAGCTTATAATTTTCTGCTCTAAATCTTCAGCATCTTTCAATCCATATTTTTTTAGAAAGAGTAGCCTGTTTGGATCACCAACCAAAACTCCATGAGGGTTCTTTGTGTACAGAACTAAAACAGGTTTGGAATAGTTCAGAGCAATAGTCATGTAGTGCCCTGTTCCGGTACTTGGGTATGACCCCTCAACAACCACCATGTCTGACTCTTTTATTTGACTCGTGAGCCTCTGAAAGTCTTCTTGATGTTGTTCACGGGTAAATTTATCCGTATCATGATAGTCCCGTTTAAGCATATGTTCGGCATAAACTTTATGTCCTAATTTCTTGCAGATTTTAACAATCGCTTCGTAGTTTTCCTTATACTTTTCTTTACCAAAAATTGAGGAATGAAAAAAAATCACCATATATTAAAGTAGTTTTAGGAAATCTAGACCTAAGAATCCTACTTCAACGTCTGTCATTTGACCACTTCTAAGTATTTTTTTGAATTCCTCTAAAGAGATAAGAACTAATTCAGTAAATTCATTCTCACCATTTTCAATCTCCTTTATCTTTCTACAATTAGTAGCGACAAAGCAATATCTTTCCATGGTGGAATAAGCATCATCAAGACAAGTGGTTATTAACTTAACATCACCTTCGTAGCCGGTTTCTTCCAGTAGTTCTCTTTTCATGGTGACTTCAGGGGCTTCGTTTGGGTCAACAAATCCACCAGGAAGTTCCATTAACACTTTTTTTGGACCTGGTCGATATTGCTTGGCAATAATTACTTGATTGTCTGAGGTAAGGGCAAGAACACCTGCGGCAGGGCCCTCTTTTTTTATATAAAAATCTGTTTCTTTACCGTTAGGTAGCTTGAATATAACTTTTTCAATCCTTCGAGAATATTTTTTGAAAGCTTCTTCTCGTGATAATTCTTGCCAGTCTTGGGCTATTGTATTCATAGATGATTATAACTCAATGTCGATATA
>JADGBS010000446.1 GCA_015231325.1 Oligoflexia bacterium
TACCTATTGTTTTATCAATCACCTTCTGGACTCTATGAGAAACATCTCGGTCGTTTTCATTTTTTGACAACATGGGATTACTCTTTGAATAGTCATAATAGATTACCTCTTGGTTGTCCTTATTACCGTTATTAACATCACTGCCACCATCACTTCGATTGCCTTGATTATCCTGATTACCTTGATTATCCAGACTATGACTTTCTTGACTACCCCTAGTATCTCCTTCTGATTTATCCGTGCTTGTCGTGCTTGTATTATCGGTATCCATTTGACTACTCATGGCGACGGCCTGACTATCCATGGACTGACTATGTTCCACAACCAAATTTTTGGCCAAAGAGGTACTCATTTCATCAGTGTATGCAATTTTTTCATACACAGGTTCTAGGCGTCTCGCTGGTTTGGAGAGATCTAACTTATCCAACAAAACAACATCATTCTCACTATCACTAATCTCGTTCCCTTCACTTTTCCACTTATCAGTACTTAGCAGCTCTTTTGCTTTTACTTCTACGTTTTCTTTTTCCTTCTCTTTTTCCTTCTCTATGTTCGCCACGCTCACAGTACTACTACCGGAGGCAATACCACTAATCTCATCCAATTTATCCAATTTATCCAATTTGATTTGACTACCTGAAACTTTCTTATTTGTTGCTAAATAGTTATCGTCATTAAAAATATCAAAACCAGAGTGCTCCGCTATTTCAAAATTAGCAACTTCTCCAATTTCATTCACTCGTTTACCATCAGTATCAGCAACATCACCAAACATTTCCTCATCGCTATCATCGCTATCATCGTCATCATCTTCTCTAGCAACACTGTTATTGCCCTCAGTGCTTCCATTGCCTTCATTACCCATACCGGTACTCACCACCTTCCTAGTTTTCCCAGTAGTGGTGGCAATAGCAACCGAGTTCAATTTCTCTTGCAGTATTTTTTCCTGCTGCATTTTTTCTTGTTGTATCTTTCTGTCCTGCATCGCTGATAAATTTTTTAAATTGTTCTGAATCTGACGCGAAATATAGTTTGTACTAGGATACAACAATAACGAAGGATTGGGGTGTGATGGAAAAACGACAAGTAGCAGTGCAACCAAACATACGTTTGGCCGCAAACGCAGTCCTCGTAGAACCTGTAGGATCTGCTCAAAATTTCCGTTTGCTCCGGTGAGAGAACCGGGGCCATAACAATTAGATACCATTATACCTTCTATGAAATTACTTAAAGCTACCCACTTAACATTTTATATTAAAACCATCGCAGAACCAAGAACGGGATTTTTTTGCAGGCGAAAAAATATTGACTAGGCCGATTAATTTACTACCTCTTAATCCTCCATAAACTTCTCTGAAACCTTTGACAAAATCAAAACCTGATCCTTAAGTATTCTACAAATACCAGTAGTCACCGTGTAATGATAATTTTTTTCACCTTGCCTCACAATCATGATTCCTGGCCGCAAAATCGTCATCAAATGAACGTGCCCGGGGAGAATATTAATCTGACCGGCACCGGTGGGTATGATCAGCGAATCTGCAGAGAATTGTTTAACCACCACCCCTATGGGAGTATATATATCCAAATTGAATGGTGCAAACGATGAAACCATGCCATTCTCCTCTATTAACATCAACTAACATTAACCCTGGCCACTCATGACTACCCCTGACTAACCGTAATTAAACTTGTTGCAACTTTTTCGCTTTCTCTATGGCCTGATTTATTCCACCGACCATATAAAATGCCTGCTCCGGTAAATCATCCATTTCGCCAGATAATATCGCTTGAAAAGAACGGATATTATCTTCGATCTCAACGAAAACACCTGGTTGACCAGTAAACGATTCTGCCACATGAAAGGGTTGTGACATAAATTTTTGAATCTTTCGAGCACGTTTGACCAATAACTTATCTTCTTCAGACAACTCGTCCATTCCTAAAATAGCAATGATGTCCTGCAGTTCGTTATATTTTTGCAATACCGCTTTAACTCTCTGAGCAGTATCGTAATGTTCATCCCCTACAATTTCTTTACTCAAAATAGTTGACGAAGATTTAAGTGGATCTACCGCCGGAAAAATACCCAATTCCACAATTTGCCTTGAAAGCTCGGTGGTCGCATCCAAGTGAGCAAAAGTAGTAGCAGGAGCAGGATCGGTATAGTCATCGGCAGGCACATAAATTGCCTGAATGGAGGTAATAGATCCATCGCGAGTGGAAGTAATCCTCTCCTGCAAAGCTCCCATTTCAGTGCTCAGTGTCGGTT
>JADGBS010000447.1 GCA_015231325.1 Oligoflexia bacterium
TTTCTATGGTGAGTGTGTTTGCAGCAGAAGCATTGCCAGCGATACTACCATGCGTTAATGTTACAGATATTAGTGCGCCTACTCCTGAGCAACTTAATCAGCGAGGTTGTGTACAAAGAAGTGAGGCCAATCGTCGTTTCACTTTGATGATATTTGCTCAAGTATATTGTGGTGCTTGTAAGCAAATCGTTTCGGATATGCCTAACATTTGGGAACGATTGAAAGCTAATACCACTATTAGAGTGGTGATGTTAGACCGATATTCCGAAGCAGTTTTGAATTATGCCAAACAACCCTCTCTTGCACAGGTTTTAGTCTGCAGTGATAAGGAAGGCGGTGTTAATGGTGCTAATTTTGCTCGAGATTTTGGTATTCGTTATACTCCATCCTTGATATTAGTAAACAAAGACGGCCAAGAGTTATATCGTGCGCCGTTACGCGGTGAACGGAGGGGGGCCGATGCTAATGATATTGCAAAAGTGATAGAGATTACCTCTCAATTACCTAATGAATAATTATTCAATGATGTTTAGAGTTTTGTGGTTGCTTCTCTCCTTACTCTTTCTGTTATGGGGAAGCGTGTTTTTTGTTGGTTGTGCGCAGTTAACTTCATTGGGAAACGTAGAGCGTGGACGCCTTAATCATCCAGCGATGGATTTGCGACGGAGGGGTACTCCAGAGGCGACTACTGATTTTACTTTGTTGGGTAACGATCGGGGGCGTGGCAGTGTAGGGTGTAGTACATGCGCAAAATAGCTGTTCTGTCATTTTCATATTTGTCGATGCTTCTGCCGGGAAATTGGGGGGCATTCGACCTGTTTTCAAATTTCGCCAGAGCACAGGATACTCTTGGTTATGAGATTGGTTTTAACCGAGTTAACGGTGCGGAGGGGGCGGATGTCAGTGAGTTGATCAACAATTTTACCCTCAAGGGTGAATGGTTGGGAGGGACCCTCACTGTAAAACAAAATCAAAAGCACGAGCGGGAGTTATGGGGAAGCACTTCTTTTGCTTATGATTTTACTTCGCAGTTTCAGGCATCACTTTTGGCAAAAAAAAATTTGAGCAAGAGTGATTATCCGGAAGAGCAGCTGGCCAATGCAGCAACCTTTTTTTTTAACCATAAAACTACCAACTTAACCTTAGGTTATAAATATTTGCGTCAAGGACGTCCGGCAGCTACTTTTTTGGACAAGGAGTCTTTCGCTCGTATGCGACGACCGACTACAGTTAGCAACCATACTTTTAACAGCGAAGTGGAGCAAGTGCTTTCTTCTCGGATTAAGAGCAATCTTCGTATGGCATATACACCTGAGAGTATAGAGCGGCCAGCTAATTATCTCATTGGAAATAAATGGGGAATGGCATTGGGAGATTCCTTGTTTACAAAATTAGGGTATGCCTTAAACTTTGAGGGACATCAGAGGTTGAAAAATGAAAGGGGATATTTTCGCAATCATATGTTGGAGAGCGAAGTTACCATCGAACCTGTCTACGATTTATTGCTTTCAGTTAGTTATGATCTAATTGTTGAAAATGAGAGAGACCCCCGTGATCAAGGACATACGCGGGTGGCCGTGGATCAATATGGCGTGGGAGTGAGATATCTTTGGAATGGTTTTTTGGCCACTTCATTGCAAGGTGCTTACTTTGTTACCAACACTAAGGAAAGTGGGGTCAATGTATGGACAGGGATAGAATGTACGTTGTAACCACTGCGATGACTACGATATGCGCAACTATAATTGCAGCAGTTATAATTGTAGGATCTTCTGGAGTTGTAGGTTGCGGTAAGCGCATGGAATACTTACAGAAACCTGCAGATCGTGATATTCAAAGTGGAAATGCGGCAGTGGCGGCCTTGCATGCCAAGGACTTGTATCCTTCCGATGAAATTCCTATGGTGTTGATTTTTTTTGATGTTTATTGTGGAAGTTGTAATCAAGAGCACCAGCAGATTATTGCGGATATTAAGAATTTTGATCGATTGTCGCAAAAAGTACAATTTTATAGTGTGTTGGTTGGTGAATATTCTGAAGAAGAGATTGCCCATTGGAAGTTGAGTCTTTATCCACAGAGTGCATCTTTTCCTTGGCCCGTAATTAGTGATGAAAAGGGCACTCTCTTTGCTAAATTATGTAAAAAAAATATATTTCCCTGCGTTACTATTTTTTTACCACACATGGGACTAGTGTTTAGTGCCAACGCCAAGGTCCCTCTACCTGAGCTCAAAAGATATACTGGGGATTGGAATGAGGGAG
>JADGBS010000448.1 GCA_015231325.1 Oligoflexia bacterium
CGGGGTGGAAGTGTTTACAACTTAAGCTTAAGTTTAACCCGACTGCCTCGAGGAAATATTCAAACTACCCCAAATTATATTTTAAGTTGGTCTCGATACTTTTTGCATACTGAACGCAAAAGACCCTCCAAAAGATCTTTTGAATCTCTATCACTTTTATCTAAATCATCCCTTGTATACATTTTTTGGTGGATATAAATTCGATGGGGCCCAAAATTATCGAACCAGACCCATTTATGGTCTTCGTTTAGGAAGTGAACTGAATCCGCGTATAGGATTAGAAATAGTTGGAGCATATATACGGTCCAGGTACCGCGATGAAGGTGATACAGAATTACAGAGAAACATTTTTCGTTATAGTTTAGATGGTATATATCGTTTTGGGATATTGGGGCAGCAAAATCCAGTGGTGCCTTTTTTTGCTTTAGGACTTGGTGGTATTACTTTTAAAGGACGATCGGGTGGTGATGATCATTCTCGTTGGCAAGCAAATTATGGACTGGGTGTGATGATGTTTATGACTGATAGGTTTTCGTTGAGAGGAGATCTTCGGCATTTAGTACTAATAGATCATAACCACTACAGCAATTTTGAAGGGTCCGTCGGAGTCGCATTCTTATTTGGTAATGAGTCGCGAGCATCTGCGGTTTCAGATCAAAATAATAAAACAGAAACACCATCACCTGCTCCAACTCAAACTTCGCCTAAACCTCTCCCCGCACAGCTGCCAGCCGAATCTCCAGCAGTCAAAAAAGAGGAGGCAACAAACATAATATTAAAAGATGTCCACTTTGCATTTCAATCTTCAAAATTAACACAAAATGGAACAGAAATTTTAGATCGTGTCATTCAAAATTTAAAAGATAATCCCGATATGAGTCTTCGTATTGAAGGAAAAACCTCTGCTAGTGGTACTAAAAAGTATAATCAAAAATTGAGTGAACGTAGGGCCAATGCTGTAAAAACCTACCTTTTATCGGAAGGAAGCATTGATCCAAATCGGTTAAAAACCATAGGATATGGGAAAGCTAGACCTGCTGTATTTGAACCGCATCCTAGTAATAAATATTCCAAGGCCGCAAAGGCAAATATGCGTGCGCATTTTGTGATTTTAATTAACACAGAAACTCTGTGAAATAGTTATCGACAGTCATTAGTGTTATGAGAAAGATACTAAAGGTGGCGCAAATTAGGAAAAAAAAAATTCCCCGAGACGTTTTTACCGCATTTGAAGATCCCATTCGTGCAGAAAAGTTTAGTGCGGCCAGTTTAGAGCGACATGGGATGAGTTTGGCCCAAGCGCAAGAGGTTTATGCTAGGCCAAGTTCAGGAGTGAATTTGGCCGCGAGAGTTGCAGAGAATGAGAATGTTTTGGTGGAAGCTTATCGGTTGATTGTTGAAAGTGTACATGAGAAGAGACCGATCACTCCTGCTGCTGAATGGCTTATCGATAATTTTTATATTATTGAGGAGCAATTACGAGACATTCGCGAGCATTTACCTCCTAAATATTACAGAGAGCTGCCCAAACTTTCGACGGGACATCTTGTTGGCCATCCACGTGTTTATGGTGTCGCTTGGGCGTATATCGCACATAACGAATGTCTTTTTGATTCGGAATTATTAAAACGTTTTGTGAAATCATATCAGAAAGTTCGACCGTTGACTATTGGTGAGCTTTGGGCCATTTCAATCACACTACGAGTTGTGATGATTGAAAATTTACGGAGGATCAGTGCTCGCATAGTTGGTTCTCAAATTGCACGAAAGAAAGCAGATATGATTGCTGATGCGTTGCTCGGTCTTAAACTTGGTATTGAAAGTCAATCGGATCAAAAATATGTAGCGAGTAAATCTAGTAAGTTCATCCGTCCTGAAAGTACTGGTTCTGGACGTACTATTGATGAAATTTTAGAGGATATCTGCAAAGAGCATGATTTTAAAAAACTTTTTTTACAGTCTGGTTTTGCTGTACAACTAATTCAACGCTTAAGATTTCAAGAGTCTAAAGTAGCGTCAGTTCTTAAATGGCGTGATGAGCTTTTAACTGCCAATGGATTAATTGCTGATGAAATCGTTGCGGAAGAGCATAGTGACCAGATATTGGCCAATGCTACAGTTAGAAATATTATCACCAGTATGCGTCTGATGTCTGCGTTCGACTGGCATACGTTTTTTGAAGAGGTCAGTTTAGTCGATGAAATATTTCGAACGAGTTCACTATACAGTGAAATGGATTTTATTACACGTGATCGCTATC
>JADGBS010000449.1 GCA_015231325.1 Oligoflexia bacterium
ATCACCTCTGTATCTTGCAAAGAAGGAGAGGTCTCTGCATCGGTATTTGAAAAATATAGAATTGAAACATACAAGGAAGCTGGCTTCAAACCATTTATTATTGCAGCAATGATTCTTACTTCTAGATTTAAAAGTCCATCTAAAGTTTTAGAAAATCTTATGAAAAGAGAGATTCAAAGAGTTCGCTGCTAAAAAATAAAACATAAAAAGACACATTATTCATAATTTACATTTTAAGTAAGGAGTACCTATTTATGTCTACAACAAAACTAAGTGAAAAATATCGCGATAAATGTATTAAATTCATGCGCGATCTAATAAAAATTCCAGGCATCAGCTGCAAAGAAAAAAACGTTGCTAACAGAATTATGGAAGAGATGAAAGCATTAAATTACGATAAAGTTTGGGCCGATGATTATGGCAATGTTATTGGACAAGTTGGCCATGGTCCTATTCGTATAGTCTTTGATTCTCATATCGATACAGTTGATATTGGCGATCCTACAAGCTGGAGTTTCGATCCTCATGAAGGAAAAATAGAAGATGGATACATCTACGGTCGTGGAGCTTCTGACAATCATAACGGAACTGTTCCTCAAGTTTATGGTGCAGCTTTATTTAAAGAATTAGGAAAAGATCTAGATAAAGTTACAATTTTTGTTGTTGGCTCAGTTCAAGAAGAGGATTGTGATGGTTTAGGTTTACAGTACGCTCTCGAACACTCTATAAAAAACGTTCACTTCGTATGTATGGGTGAGGCCACCAATTTAAAAATTTATCGTGGTCATAGAGGAAGAATGGAAATAAACGTGGTGGCCAAAGGTGTTTCTTGTCACGGTTCCGCTCCAGATCGCGGACACAATGCTGTCTATAGGATGGCAAAATTAGTAAATGACATTGAAAAATTAAACGATCGTTTACAAGATGATGCTTTCCTTGGAAAAGGTACATGTGCTGTAAGCCACATCTCATGCGAAACTCCAAGTCTTTGTGCAGTTCCAGATTCATGTCGTATTCACATTGATCGTCGTCTCACAAAAGGTGAAGATAAAAATCTTGCCGTCAAACAAATTGAAGAACTACCAAGTTTCAATAAAGAATACATGCGTGTAGAAATTTTAAAATACGATGCTCCATCTTACACAGGTAAAGTTTTAGAAACTGAAAAATATTTTCCAACTTGGACTCTACCAGAAGATCATCAACTAGTGCAAGCTGGTCGATTAGCTGCTAAAGGAGTACTTGGACGTGAACCTGAAATCAGCCGTTGGGTATTTTCTACAAATGGAGTTTTCAGTATGGGTCGCTTAGGAATTCCAACTATTGGTTTTGGACCTGCTATGGAAGAAGATGCTCACTCAACTCGTGATAGAATAAAAATAGACGATATGATGATTGCAACTGAATTCTATACAAATTTCCCAAATGAATTGATAAAAACAAAAAAATAATCAAATTAATTAAAAGGTTTTATTGTTTATGAAATTCACACTGAATGGAAAAGAAATTGAATATAATGGTGATCTAGACCTCACGCTACTCAAATTTATCCGAGGAGAAATGAACATAATTTCTCCCAAAGAAGGATGTTCTGGGCAAGGCTACTGTGGCAGCTGCACAGTTCTTATAGATGATCGCCCAACTCTTTCTTGCGTAACCAAAATGAGTAAAATTGAAGGAAAAAAAATAGTTACTACCGAGGGATTAGACAAAAAAATTCAAGAAATATTTTCTTTGGCCTTCGTAGAAAAAGGAGGCATTCAGTGTGGATTTTGTACTCCTGGAATTGTTATGACGGCTTCGGCCCTTCTAAAAAATAATCCTCATCCAACTCGTGAAGATGTAATTAAGTCCATTAATCATCATCTCTGTCGTTGCACAGGTTATCACAAAATTGTGGATTCTATCATCTATGCTTCAGAAATAATTCGTGGGTTAGCTCCAATACCCACAACTGCTCGTCTTGCGGCCCAAGCTAAATTAGGTGATTCTCAACCTAAATATGATTCATATAAAACAGTATTAGGTCATCGCCCTTACGTTTGTGATTTAAAAGTGCCCAATATGCATCATGGGGCCTTGAAACTTTCTGATCATCCTCGAGCACGTATTTTAAATATTGATACAAATGAGGCCGAGAAAATTCCTGGCGTTTTATTGTTTATGAAATTCACACTGAATGGAAAAGAAATTGAATATAATGGTGATCTAGACCTCACGCTACTCAAATTTATCCGAGGAGAAATGAAC
>JADGBS010000044.1 GCA_015231325.1 Oligoflexia bacterium
ACTTGAATCAAATTATTTATAAAGCACTCAATGCATCTGGGGCCGTGCCGGTGCCGGTGATTTTTCCTGCGTTTCCTCAGAATATTACCCAAGAGGAGCTAGTAGCGGCGATGGAGAGGGTTGTTGGTAGGCGTGCATTAAAGATTACGCTGCCACTTTTATTGCTAAAACTGCTGTCGCATACGGCCGCGCTGATCAAACGGTATGGTTGTTATGACAAGATTGATAACTTTCGACTTACTCCCGATAAATTTTTAGAGCTTGCTGAAAAAAATTGGACCTGTACTGATACATGTACTTACACATGTACGTATAACGATAAGAATACATTACGCCATTTTGCATATAATTATGAATATCAACATGATTTATACCAGTGTTTGCGTTTGGCCTATACACCGGCCAAGGTAATCAAGGAGGTAGCTGGACATTAGCGGTCTATCGGTTTATCTTATGGAACATGTCTTATTTAAATACCCACTCTAAGAGTTTTGTTCACCTGCATTTGCATACCCAGTATTCGTTATTGGATGGCGCGATTCGGATTAATGATTTAGTGAAAGAAGCGGCCACTTGTGGAATGCCGGCGGTGGCGCAAAGCGATCACGGCAATATGTTTGGTGCTATTGATTTTTACAAGGCCGCCAACAAGGCGGGAGTTAAACCGATCGTAGGTGCAGAGATTTACTTTACTAATGGTTCGCGCTTGGATCGGGGGCGTGGAACCGTCATCACCACTGCTTCCGCTAGCAATGGTGCTGCCGCGGCCAATACTGTCAACACTGCCAACACGGCAGGTGCCAATCTGAACGATGATCCGGTAGAATCTCTTAAGTTTCAGGACGAACAAGAGGGCAAGCATCGGATTTTTCATTTGTTGTTGTTAGCAAAAAATTTAGAGGGGTACCACAACCTTATTAAGATTGTTTCTGCTGCTTACACTGAGGGCTTTTACTATCGACCGCGTGCAGATATTGAGTTGTTGAAATTGTACAATAGCGGCCTAATTGCGCTATCTGCTTGTCTCAAAGGAGAGGTGGGATATTTTTTTTACACAGGGCAAGATGAGCGGGCGATTAAAGCGATCAATAAATTGCACGAAATTTTCAAAGACGATTTTTATCTAGAGATCCAAGAGAACGGTCTTGAAGAGCAGCGTGTGGCCAATAAAAAGATTGTCGCTCATGCGCAAAGCTTGAGTATTCCCTTAGTGGCCACCAATGATTGTCACTATTTGAAACGTGAGGATGCTTTTGCTCAAGAGGTTTTACTATGCATTCAGACTGGTAAAAGTCTCGATGATGAGAAACGCATGCGGCTTTCTACTACAGAATTTTATTTCAAGAGTGCGGAGGAGATGCGTACGGCGTTTGCACATCTGCCAGAGGCATGTGACAATACTTTACGGATTGCGGATCAGTGCAATTTAAAGCTTTCTTTTAAGGATCAGCGAGGAAATCCCATCTACCATTTTCCTGAGTTTGCGGTGGAGACCGAGGAGAGTTTGCCGGATTATTTTCGACGTTCAGCGCACGAGGGATTAGAACAACGATTTAATGGCCCACACTTTCGAGAATTGCGAGCTGCCAGTAATTGGGAGAGCGACATTCGTCCGAGCTATTTGGACCGTTTGCACTCAGAAATCGAGATGATTGAACGCATGGGATTTGTGGGTTATTACCTGATTGTTAGTGACTTTATTAATTGGGCAAAAGGACAGAATATTCCAGTAGGGCCAGGACGAGGTTCAGGGGTGGGATCGTTAGTGGCCTATGCGCTGAATATTACCAACGTTGACCCTATTCCATATAATCTGCTGTTTGAAAGATTTGTTAATCCGGAACGTATATCCATGCCGGACTTTGATGTTGATTTTTGCCAGGATCGCCGCGACGAGGTAATTCGCTACGTAACTCAAAAATATGGACAGAATCATGTTGGACAAATTATTACTTTTGGAAAGTTATTAGCGCGGGTAGCAATTCGTGATGTCGCACGTGTACTCTCTTTGCCTTACAGCGATGCGGATGCTTTAGCAAAATTGGTCCCGGATGAACTGAAAATTACCCTCGATGATGCTTTGCTGAAAGAGCCGCGTTTGAACGAATGGGCAAGTAATGATCCAAAAGTGAGACAAGTGCTAAATATCTCCAGGCGCTTGGAGGGGCTGTTGCGTCATGCTTCGATTCACGCAGCAGGTGTGGTGATCACCAGCAAACCGTTGGTGGAATATGCTCCCCTTTTTCGTGGCAAGGAGGGAGAACAGGTTGTTGGTTATGATAAAGATTTTTGTGAGGAGATCGGACTAGTTAAATTCGATTTTCTGGGATTAAAGACGCTTACGCTCATCGATAATGCCAGTAAATTTGTTCGTCAGCATCATTGTCCCAATTTTGATATTGAGCAGATTGATTTAAGAGACAAAAAGGTTTTTGAATTCATATCCAGTGGACAGACTTTAGGTATTTTTCAGATTGAATCGTCAGGGATGCGCGATTTGTGTATGCGAATTGTTCCGGACTCCATTGACGATCTGGCAGCGATCAACGCCTTATATCGACCAGGTCCGCTTGGTTCTGGAATGGTCGATGATTTTATTGATTGCAAGCACGGAAGAAAAGAGATTGCTTATCCCTTCGCTGAGTTAGAACCGATTTTGAAAGACACCTATGGAATTATACTTTACCAAGAACAGGTGATGAATATTGCGCGAGTGTTGGCGGGATATACCCTGGGGCAAGCAGATATTTTGCGTAAGGCGATGGGTAAGAAAAAAATGGATGTGATGCAAGAGCATCGTCAGCTTTTTATCGAGCGCGCAAAAGAACGGGGGCATGCTGCGGATAGTGCGGCAGAATTATTTGATCTAATGGCCAAATTTGCGGAGTATGGTTTTAATAAGTCGCACGCAGTGGCGTACGTCTATATCGCTTATCAGACAGCGTTCTTGAAATATTATTATCCCACCTGTTTTTATGCGGCCTTGTTGAGTACTGAATTAGATAACATCGATAAAATTACTGCCTATATTGCCGATGCCAAATTAATGGGAATTAATACCCTCTTTCCTGATGTTAACGAGTCACTTTGGCATTTTAATGTAGTTGGCACCAATATTCGTTATGGCATGGGCGCCATAAAGAATGTGGGAGCGGCAGCGGTGCATGAAATTATCGCAGAGCGAGATGGCACGAAAGAGGGAGCGCAAGAGAAAAAGCAGGAGGGCGGTGTGTGCCGCTGCCCTTACAAAAGTTTTATTGATTTTTGTGAACGTGTAAATTTACGAGTGGTGAACAAGCGGGTGCTGGAATCTCTAATCAAGGTTGGCGCTTTCGATAGTGTAGAAAAATCCAACCGGCGCACTTTATGTGAAAATTTAGAAAGTATCTTGGCCTATGCCGCTTCGGTGCAAGCGGAGCGGGCGAATGGACAGATGAGTTTATTTTCTTTGCTTGGCGGCAGTAATGCCGGCAGTGCATTCAGCGCTCATCCGTTATTGGATATTGTGGAATCTCCTGATTTTTTACAACAAGAAAAGTTGCAGTATGAAATGGAATTAATGGGGGTATATCTCTCAGGACATCCATTAGAACATTGTCAAGGGATAGTATCTCACTTGGGAGTTACTCGAATTGCGGACCTTTCTGCAATGTTGCAATCTGAGACACAGACGCCAAAAGAAATAAAGGATACAAAGGAAAAAAAAGAAACGAAGGAAGTATTTTTGTTGGGGATCCTGGGAAGTTTTAAAGAACTTACTACCAAAGATGGTAGAAAAATGGCCCGTGCTGCGTTAGAGGATTTAAGCGGTAAAGTTGAGAGCGTGATTTTTCCTAACGAATTTACTCAGAATGAGGCCTTATTACGTGCTGCGAGCGTTACTCCTTGCCCATTATTGGTAAGAGCGGAGGTTACATTCACGGAAGGGCATGCTAAGATTTTTCCGAAGCGCTTTTTTCGGTTAGAAGAACGTTTGAATGAGTTAGTGAATGCCATTCGCTTGCACCTTGACCTGGATAAACTACAGGGAGTGAGAGAGGCAGATTTGGCATTACTGGAGCAATTGAAACAGATTTTGTCCAACCCTGGGGAACGAGGTAATATTTTATTTTATTTGACCTTAGAGAATACCCAAATGATGGCCGCCATATCATTTCCCAAGGAGTATGCTGTCAAATTCTCGATAGAGCTAGTCGGAAAAGTCTTCAATTTATTTAGATTGGTACTGGGTAAAAGTGGGATCAAAATATTTATCAACCAACCGCTCTTTCCAACTGAGAATTTTTCTCAAAGAAATTTTAAAAATGCCAATTTTAGAAAGAACAACGAGGGAAAGGGGGCAGAGAGATATTAATGGGGGGGGTTTGTATGAAAAAATTAATGTCAACTTTCGTGATGTTGACCGTCATAACTGTTTTTGCGAGCGTTGATGTCTTTGCGGAAGCGGTTGTCGATGGTGGTTTGCGTTCTGCCCCTATACTAGCTGAGGGCATTTTTACCGCCGAAGAGGGAGATTCTCTAGAGTTCATTCGTCAACATTTATTACTGGATGCCTTCAAAAATTCAATTACCCTCTATCTTCAGTCAAAAGAAAAAGATTCCGTGCGCTTTTGGTCGCTTTACCAAGGTCGTTTCGAGAGTGCCTTTGCTCCAGTAGCTAAAAAATTAGCAAAGGATAAAAACAGTGCCAATTATCAAAAATTGTTAAGGCTACGGCGTCTGCAGATATGGGAAGAATTTTTTAAGCGAAACAAATTATTAAAAACTCTGCCAGCATATACGATAAAAGACAATCCGGAGATTGTTGCTGGAATGATCGCTGGAAAAAGCTTTCGCATCTCGATCGAGGCGGTAATAAATGAGGAATTGATGGAGAGTATTTATAGTGATTTCAACGGCGGTCCCAATAGTGGTCCTAGCGGCAGTCTTAATAGTGATATTGGCGCTGGAACCGGCGCTGGAACCGGCGCTGGAACCGGGGCAGCAGTTGGTCGGAGAGTTTTTGTAAGTATTAAATATCAAGATGGTAGCGAGCGATCTTTTTCTGAAATGGAAGTCAATCCTCAGGAACTTTCTGTCAAGGCCATAGAGCGTTGGGGTAAAGCTCTTTCCATTGCCCTCTCACTTAGCAAAGAGCAGGTAGTTTTGTTGAGTGAAGATGCGGAAAAATTGTTAAGCAAATATTTTAACGCCCCCTTGAGTAATGATTTGGGTGCGCTGGGAATTCTTACTGAACTGAAACAATTGTCTGATCCTGTATTGAATCCTGTATCAAATCCGGTTTTCAAAGGCATGGAGCTGGACACTTTTTATAATTCTGCATGGGTAAAGGTGAACCTACGTTTTAATAGTCGCCGTTTCTCCTCGGTGCTGATCGATGGAGGAGTGGTGGCCTTTGATTTGAAGAGCAAGCGACCGTTTTATTACTACGAAAATAGCACTGTTCTCGGTAGTAGTGTGCTTGCGGGCAGCGTCCAGGCCCAGGCGGCCCCTGCCTTTAGCGCTAATGTATTGTTAGATGGATTATTTCGTTGGAGTGGTAGCGCCTTTGAAGGATTAGGACTTCGGATTAGGGCCAAACCTGTGGCCACCTTGTCTTTGCCGGTCCAAGATTTAGTAGTAAACAACTTTTCTAGTTTAATAGATGTCTATTTTTTACAAAATCAGCTAGAAACTCAGGGAAAGAGTTTTAAGCTCGCCACTCGTATCAGTAGTTACCAAAAAGATCAGGTTATAGTTTCGATGGAATATCAAAGAATCAAAGGTGTAAATGAAAAAAATCTTGAAGGCATCCTCAGAAGCCTGGAGAATATAAGAATAGGGAATAATCGTAGTGTTTCTATTCCTAATAAAGATAATCCCTACTTAATTACTTTCAAGGATGATAACAGTGTCAACGTCAATGTTAAAATTAATCCTACTCCATAGAGGTTCCAGAAGTCCATTTTCTAGAGGTGTTGTATTTACTTTGTTACTTTGCTTCTTGCTCTGTTCTATTATTTCTTGCTCTTCAAAAGTAATTCAACGCGACAGTCGTGGCATGAAATTAAATCCTAGCACTATAAACGATCTGCCTCAGCCAAAGAAGAAATTAGCGTTGTTACCTTTTTTCAACGATGGACAGTATGGAGGAGACGATCTGGCAGTGGTGACAGTTGAAGAATTGCGTAACGAATTGGCCAGAACTCAGGAGTTTACTATCGATCCTGCGGATGCGGCGATTTTTGGTACCTCCAAAGAGATTTACACAGGCGGGGGATGGAAGCTCGCGCTACTTTCTAAGAAAGCAAGGGTGAGTGGGATCAATCTGGTATTGTTTGGGCGGGTGGTTTAT
Organism: Oligoflexia bacterium; assembly: GCA_015231325.1. GTDB lineage: Bacteria > Bdellovibrionota > Bacteriovoracia > Bacteriovoracales > Bacteriovoracaceae > JADGAN01. The sequence continues at coordinate 6,335 of JADGBS010000044.1, forward strand.
GCACGCATACGAGAGAAAATGGATGAGATTGGTTTTGTGCGTGAGACCCAATCATATGCCGAGTCGAAAGTGGAGATTAAGGTGTTTGATATGGTCTCCAATAAAGAGGTGTTTAGCGAAGTTCTGGATGGTTATGCCAATGATACCGCCTATAATTTTTATCTCGCAAATCGTGAAGAACGTTTGGATTATAAGCAGGAGTTACTACGTTATGTGGTCAAAGTGGCAGTTAGAAAGAGCATTCCTAAGTTGATTGAGGTTTCTTCAAAGATGAGTTGGAGCGGTAGGGTTGCTAAAATCATGGGAAGTAAAATTTATATTAATTCTGGCCGCAAATCTGGGTTGCAAATTGGAGACATTTTGAAAGTAGTTACTGAGGGCAAAGAGATTTTCGATCCGGAGAGTGGCGGTATGATTGGGGTTACTAAGGGAGAAATTAAAGGAACTATCGAGATTATCGATTACTTTGGTTATGATGGTAGCATTGCGGTCTTGCACTCTGGGGGTACCATCAGCGAAGGTGATTTTATTCAGTTATACTAGGGTTTCGCATTACTGGTGTTTTGTAAAGATAAAAACTTTAGACTGTTCAAGTTCAATGAATCCTGTAGCTCTTGTCTGTTTGGGAACGAAGATGCAAAAAATTTTGTGATCACTTCGGTTACAAGATGATCAAAGAATTTTAGTATTCGGAAAATTGCTTCTATATTTTGTATGTTGTTGTTGTAAAGGTACAAATCTATTCGCATATTATTTAGAGCATCCTTTCTTCGGGAAAGGTCATCGAATGCTTCTCTTCCATGGTTGTAAGCTATAATTAATCTTGTCAGTCCTATGCTGATCTCTTCCATTTGTGCATCCATATTTTTCGAGTTTTCACCAGCATCCTTGGCCGTATAGTAGGTTTGTATGCAGGTATTTAGATTTTCCAATAATTCCACCCACGACATCTTGAACCTGAGTGCCTCACCGGGTTCAGAATGTTCTTTTCTGGATTTGTACTGCTGTAGGAAAGTGTATTTTTCCATAAAGAATCGGTGGCAGCTTTCCAACTGAAGCTCGTGGTGGGGGAGGGCGGCCTCCGCATCAGCGGCCGCAGCGAAAGCATTAGATCCAAGAAAGGAGTTGAAAAGTAGAAATGGAAACAGAAATAGAGTAGTAAGTACAAATAATTTCGAAGAGGCAGTGATCAATAAACGTGAAGAAGATTTCATTTTCATCCCTCGTTAAGACTTAAAAGTTATTTAGTTATCAAAGTTAAAAATAAGTAGGCCTGTTTTTAGTCCATTATAACCCTTTATGGGCAATGTTTTGTAATAACTGAAAAAAATTAATGAGAAATTGTTTTTGCACAGTTAGTTAATTAATCCCGTAAGTTCGAAGGCACTGTTTAAGTTTTCCTTCGAAAGCACCTTTTCTGGATCACCATTTGCAATTATTTTTCCTTGATGTAGAAGTAGTACTTGGTCCATTTCTTTAGCAATATTTAGATCATGGATAGCGGTAACGATAGTAAAGTGTTCCACCGTGGCCAATTTATGAAGTATATGGAATAGTTCAATTTGGTATTTGATATCCAAGTTGGCCAGTGGTTCGTCTAGGAGTAAGATTCTACTTCCCTTGTGTAAGAACATTGCTAGAAATGCCCGTCTCTGCTCTCCTCCGCTGAGCGTAGCGAGGGGATGATGACGTTTTTCCTCCAGACCAACCATTTGGATTACCGAATTTCTAGTGGGTATAAATAATTTTTTGTTTAAATCCTTTGAGTGAGAATATGCTCCCATTGCTACTAATTCTTCCACACTGATGGACAACATGGACAAATTTTGTTCAACCGATTGCGGATAGTAACTAATTTTTGCTGCCAGTTCGTGGATGTGGTAGTGGGAAAGCGGCATTTGGTCAATGAGGACGTTGCCGGAAGAGGGCCGTAAAATTCGGGCGATTAATTTTAAAAGAGTGGATTTTCCCGATCCATTAGCTCCCAAGAGAGCGATAAGTTTTGCGGGATAAATTTTGAGGTTAAGGTCAGTGAAAATTTTTTTTTGGTTTTGTTTGTAGGCAAAACAAAGGTTTTCTATTTTTATGGTGGGCGTGGCCGTCGGCGTGGGCGTTGATGTGGAAGTGGTTATTGCCGCTTCTTTTGCCGCTTCTTTAACAAATGTGCTTTTGGTAAATATGCCCTTTTTAAAATATTGATAGATTTCCATTTTTTTTCCTTAAGAGATATAAAAAATAAGGAGCTCCGATCAAGGAAGTAATGATGCCAGCAGGAATTTCCATCGGGGATAAAATGGTTCTTCCAACTAGATCAGCAAATGTCAAAAAAATGCCGCCAACAAAAGCGGTAAAGGGAAGTAGCAGCAATGAACGTAAACATGGTGGATACGAGTGTGAACTAAAAATTTTTCTAAATAGAAAACGTGCAAGATGTGGAATAATCAAACCGATGAAACCGATTATTCCTGAAAGTGAGACAGCGGCAGCGGTCATTAGGGACATGGCGATGATCAAAAACAGACGTTCACGGTGAACGTTTACTCCTAATCCTAAAGCGATTTCGTCTCCGAGCATCATCGCTTGAATTGCTTTAGTCTTTAGCAGCGCGACGGACATCCCTAAAAAAATTAAAAACCCAGCATAAGGAATAAGTTCCCAGTCGGCGGAGGAGATATCCCCTGATATCCACATGCTAGCGCGACGAATCGTATCGCTAGGAATGAAATTAAGTAGTAACATCAGCAAAGATTGTAAAAAGAAGCTAAGGCCAATACCTACCAACAACAATTTTTCGGGATGCAAAGTTCCCTCCCGCCAACTCCATAAACAGACTGTTGCACTTACAGTTATTGCACCGATAAACGCAAAAAGGGGAAGAACAGGGAGTATGAAAAAGGTATTGCTGAGAAAAAGTGCCAACACCGCAAAAAGAGATGCACCGCTGGAGATTCCCAGAATAAAAGGGTCTGCCAGGGGATTACGTAGGATTGATTGTAGAATACTCCCCGCAGTTGCTAGTCCCATACCGACTAAAAAACCCACGCAAACTCGCGGCAGACGAATGAAAAAAAATATTTCTCGATCGATGGAGCTCAAATTGCGATCTAATGGATTGATAATTTTAGGACCTAAGATGCTGCAGATTGAGCATACTACTCCCGCTCCTGCGAAGAGAAGTATGGCCGCTACTGGCAAGTAGAATTTTTTAGACATCGTTGTAATTCCTCAATGCCTGTGGCGATTTTGGGACCTAGGCGGTAAAGAGTGTCGCTGACGAAGAACACTTTATGATTTTTTACTGCGGGTACTGAGCGTAATTTGCTCAGCAGCTCTTGATAAATTTTTCGAGTATTGGCCTGTGTCTGAGAGTGACTCTGACCAATGAAAATTATTTCTGGAGATTGACGAATAATTTCTTCCAGGGAATATTGAGGATAGTTGACAGTACGTGATAGATTATCCAGTTTGAGCATATCAAGGGCGTCGTCAATGAAAGTGCCCTTTCCGGCAATGATAATAGGGGTAGGCCAAATTAAAAATAAAGTTTTGGGGCGTCGTCGGCGATCAGGAGGGGATGGCGTTATGTTATCCAATTGTTGCTTGATATTGTTGGTGAGAGTCTTTGTTTGGTTCTCCGCTCCCAAAAATTGTCCCATAGATAGTATCTCTGGCAAAAGCTCGCGCAGGTGTTTTGCTTTAAAAACATAAATTTTTATTTTTAGTCGTTCTAATTTTTTTGCAACATCCTGAGGGTTACCATCGGTAGTCATTACCACTAAATCTGGCCTTAACGAAATAATTGCTTCCAGCGAAGGATTGGTAAGTCCGCCAATTATTGTTTTTTTAGTGGGGACATTACAGAAATTTGTCACTCCCACCAACTCTTGTTCCAGGCCAAGCGCCAGTATTATCTCAGTCAGGTTGGGTGCTAGCGAGACGATGCGCTTAAATTTTGGGTGCTGGCCATGGGCACCATGGGACGGTATCAAAAATATTATACATAGGATCGAGTTTAGGATTGAGCTTAGTAGTAAGTTTCGTGGAATTGTGGCCATTTTGCGTTAGTCACCTTACGATGTAATAAAAATTATCTTGAAAAGTAATATTTAATAGTCTTTGACGATAACCAATGTTAATTGTCTACGGCCGAGGGATCAAGCACATTATTTGTCGGCCAGCAGAAGATTTTAACGTTTTTGTGAATTTATAAAAAAAACAATAAATTCGCTAGATTTATGTTTATTTTTGCTGTTAATAGTTCTATGTAAGGTAGTAGTAGAAAAAACAACCAATAAAAGTGATCAATATATGTCATTTTTATGATTTATGTGAACACTAGTTGATAATTTTTAACTCTTAACTCCTAAGAAAGAGAGGACACTCATGGAAGGTTTTAACTTTAATGAAGCTTCCCCCCGTTCTGCCAACGTTTTAACAGAAAACATTTTGAAGGATTTGAATGATTTTAAAGACTTCAAAGACTTCAAAGATTTTAACAATGACAGTGCTTCCGAAATTACTGCAGCTAGTCCAGAATTAAATGCTCGCATTAATTCTAATTCGGAGAGTACTAGGGTCAATTTTAATCTCGCTTTTTGCAATAATAAGGGGAAGATGGTTAAACCTGAAAAGTGTGAGGGATGTCCAGCATTCAGTTTTAGTATTTTCTGTGATCCTGAATTAAAAAAATTACTGGATGTGGGTGATCATCGGGTGGTAAATGTGTACAAACGCGGTCAGACATTGTTTGTACAAGGGAATCCTCCCTATGGTCTATACTGTCTCAGTTCTGGGAAAATAAAAGTATCCAATGTAGGTCCTGATGGCCGAGAATCGATAGTGCGAATTGCAGTGGCCGGGGATATTTTAGGGCATCGTAGTATGTTTACGGGGCAATATTATATGGGGACTGCTACCGCTATCGAGGATTCAGTAGTATGTTTTATTGATAAAAAATTCGTTGAAAAATTAATGGCAGATGATCCGCGTATTGCTCATAATATTATTAGCAAGATGGGACGGGATTTAGGCAGAGCGGAAAAAATGGTGGCATCCTTTTCGCAAAAAAATGTTCCAGAAAGATTGGCAGAGTTACTGCTAAATTTACGCATGGCATATGGTGTGCAAGATGGGAGTAGTGGAAAGTGGCGGTTGGATATTAAGTTAACAAGGGAAGAGATGGCCTCGATGATCGGTACCGCAAGTGAAACCCTGATTCGTTTTCTTTCAGAATTCAAAGAAGATGGGCTGATTGAACAACAAGGTAAGGTGATTTATATTACAGATCTAAGTGGTCTAATGGAGATAGGGCATTTAACAGAGGAGCATTTGTGGTGATATCTGTGCCGCTATCTGTGTAGATGTCGGAGGGAGGCGTCGCCTGAACATGGATTATCGCAAAAAAAGTAGTCGCGGTTCTGGCGTATATTTTCTGAACCTAAATAGACGGCAACTGAAATATTTTGTTACAGAAAGTTCTATCTATTGCTTCTCAAAGATAGCGACCCTCTTTTATGAGGGGCAAATTCCTTGTGCTGGTTTTGTGCTTTTAAGTGGTAGCATAATTTTGATGAAAAGAGGGCGAGTCCTGATGCATATCAGGGGAAGAGATGCAGGTGATTCAGGAAGCGTTGATGTTAGTCCTTTGGTGGGTTTAAGCGATTCAATTAAGCGTTGTGCTTCGCCTTGGCGAGGAGTGGTTAGTGCCGGTTCACGCTTGGCGTTAGTTACTGATTCTGTAGTTAGAGAGATTTTGACGTTGCCAGACGGAAGACGCGTGCTTTCTGAAATATTGAGTGAAGATTATTTAGATTATGTGAACAGCGAACAAAACAGCGAACAAAACAGCGAACAAGATAGTAAATAAAAGGGCGAAGATGTTAGACTTTAATTTTTTAAATCCAGTTAAAATTATTTTTGGAAAGGGAAAAATTGCTCGTTTAAGTAAGGAAATTCTCAGGAAGCATAAGATCTTGATGGTATATGGCGGTGGGAGCATTAAGCGCAATGGAGTTTATCAGCAGGTGCGGGAGGCGCTCATAGAACACCAGATAGTAGAGTTTCCAGGAGTTGAATCCAATCCCAAATATGAGACATTGGTGAAGGGAATTGAATTAGTACGTAAGGAAAAAATTGATTTCATATTGGCGGTAGGCGGTGGTTCGGTGATCGATGGTAGTAAGTTTATTGCGGCAGGTGCATTTTATGACAAGGATCCTTGGGATATTGTTTCCAAACATGCCAAAATCCAGAAGGCATTGCCATTGGGAACGGTTTTGACTTTACCTGCCACCGGATCCGAGATGAATGCCAATTCGGTAATCAGTAGGCGCGATAGTCAAGAAAAGTTGGCCTTTCACAGTGTTCATATTTTTCCTCAATTTTCTATTTTGGATCCATCGGTTACCTTCAGTTTGCCGTCTGAACAAATTGCTAATGGAGTGGTGGATGCTTTTGTTCATGTGATGGAACAATATTTGACCTACCCAGTGAATGCTCCGTTGCAGGATCGGATGGCGGAGGCGATTCTCATAACTTTGATGGAAGAGGGACCAAAAGCTTTGCTTTCTCCACAAGATTATGATACACGCGCTAATATCATGTGGTCTGCCACAATGGCGCTGAATCATCTTATCGGAGTAGGAGTTCCTAGTGATTGGAGTACCCATACAATGAGTCATGAACTCACCGCTTCTTGTGGATTAGATCATGCTCGAAGTTTGGCCATAATTTTCCCTTCGCTAGTCTATTTCCAACGCAAAGAAAAGCGCGCGAAAATTTTACAATATGCTGAGCGGGTTTTGCGATTGCCATTTCCTTCCATAAGCAGTGATGGCGATCAGGATAAGATGGATTCAATAGTTGAGCTAGCGATTGAAAGGACTCGGCAATTTTTCGAAGGAATGGGAATTAAAACCAGATTAAGAGACTATGCAATTAATGAAAGTGCAATTCCTTCGCTGTTAGAGAAGCTAGAAGGACACGGAATGGTGAAATTAGGTGAAAGAGGAAGTATCACTTTAGATACATGTAAACAAATTTTAGAGAGGTCTTTATAGCAGATGATTTACTTTGATCATGCAGCGTCAACGCCACTTCACCCTTTGGCCTTAAAGCAATACTGTGAATCGCTTGCCACTGATTTTGCCAATCCATCTTCTGCTCACCGTCTGGGGAGATCTCTGAATAAGCGAGTGGAGGAGGTACGACATCTTTTTTTGGAGACAGTCGCTGCCAGAGAGGTAGATTATGATTTTATTTTTACTGCCTCTGCTACGGAAGCAAATAATACAATAGTGCGTTGGATTGTTGGAGGTAGCGAAGGAAAGAATGATGGCAGGATTTACTATTCTTGTGGGGATCACCCCAGCATCACAGAATCGATAGCAAGGTGGGGTGGGAGCAATAACGGAAGATGTGTCGAGGGGGGGGGTAAACTAGACGATCTGCTAGACGATCTGCTAGACGGTCTGCGTGCAGTATTTTTAATTCAGGTAAATAACTCTAGTGGTGTTATTTCTGATGTCGAAAAAATCGCTAGTAAAATTAAAAATTTCTGTCCGGATATTTATGTGCATGTTGATGCTGCTCAAAGTTTTTGTAAAATTCCTCTTTCTTTACGTAAAGCAGAGATTGATTCTGTGACCATTTCTGCCCAAAAATGCGGAGGACCAAAGGGAGTGGCCGGGCTTTATTTGAAAAAAAAGAGGGTATCGACTTTTTCTCCGCTGCTAGTAGGTGGGGGACAAGAGCACGCCTTACGTGCTTCCACGGTAAATGCTCCCGCGATCTTCGCCTGGGGTGCTGCGGTATCGGCGTTGGGTTCTGTATCTGAATTGGAACAAAATTATAGATATGTAACCAGGCTTAACGATCTGTTGCGTGCGCAATTATCTGCCAAAGTACCGGTCGTTCAATTTCCTTTTTATTCCTGTTCACCATACATACTGTTGATCATTGCCCCAAAAGTTGCCAGTGATATTTTAGTTCGTCATCTGGAAGAGAGAGAGATTTATGTTGCTAGCTCAGCGGCCTGTTCCTCACGAGTAAAAGGGGAAAATAAGACTTTTTCGGCAATGGGAATTGCTAATAGTTTACATAAACATGTACTCAGGTTATCGTTCTCCCCTAGCAATACGGAGGCGGAAATACTGGAATTTGTAAAAAATTTCGCTGATATCTACCATCAACTGCTAGAATTCACATAATACCGGATACCAAATACCAAATACCAAATACCGGAATAATGAGACAATCGTATGAGACAGGCAATTGCATGAATAGCGACACCACATCCCAGAAGACAACTCCTGATACAACTCCTTATCGAGAGATTTTACTAAATATTGATGAACTGAGTCTGAAAGGGGCGAATCAAAAATTTTTTCTTAACAAGCTGTTGAATCACCTACGGGCATTGCTAAAGTTATATCATCCATATCCAATTTCAATTGTTCATGATCACCTAAGATACATCATAAAATCAGAACAACCTTTTGAAAAAGACACGCTAGCGGCAATGAGTAGAGTCCCAGGGTTGCATTCATTCAGTTTGGTGAGAAGTTCACTCTTGGAGTTGGATGCCCTTTTAAGCGCGGTTAAAGAAGAATTAGCACCTTTGTTGAATAGTCTCAAGGATGATGGAGCGGTGGTTACTTTTAAAGTTGAGACTACCCGAGCATACAAAGGTTTTGCTCACGGGAGCTATGAAGTTTCCAGTTGGTTGGGGCACCATTTATTGCAGGCATTCCCCTCATTGAAAGTAGATGTTCATAAACCGAGATTGCTGATTAAGGTGAAGATCTTACAGCGGCAGATATATTTTTTTACAAAGACCATTAAGGGAGTGGGGGGGATTCCTAGTGGCTCTAGTGGAGATGCATTGACCCTACTTTCGGGGGGATTCGATTCTCCTGTGGCCAGTTATTTGATGTTTAAACGCGGTTTAAATCAGAGCTTTGCTTTTTTTCATGCTTATCCATTTGTAGGTGATGAAGTGTTGGATAAGGTGCTCTCTATAGTGAAGAAATTGAGTGCTTACCAATTGCAGACTATGCTCTACATTGTTCCTTTTGGTGAAATACAGCGACAGATAGTGAAAAATGCAAGGCCTGCCTACCGGACCATATTCTTTCGGCGTTATATGCTAGAGTTAGCAACTATGCTTGCTACTAAAATTGCAGCAAGTGCTTTAATTACAGGCGATGCTTTGGGACAAGTGGCCAGTCAAACATTAGGAAATTTGGCACTTGTGAATCAATGTACCAATATGCCCATTTTGCGCCCGTTAATCGGATTTAGTAAGCCTGAGATTTTGGAATTGGCCCAAGATATCGGCACTTATGATATCTCAGTAATTCCGCAGGACGATGCATGCTCCTTACTAGCGGACAAGCATCCAGTAACTAATCCTTATCATGCCTACTGGCAACATTTTGCAAAAAATATTTTTTTACAGGGTGACTTGGAGATTGCTTTGAAAACTACTCGTTGCTTGCGCGTCGATTGGATGGGCAAAGTGGCCGAATGGCCGAATGGAGCCGATGAGAGGAATTGAACCTCCGACCCACGCATTACGAATGCGTTGCTCTACCAACTGAGCTACACCGGCAGACTTGGCAATATTTGGTATTTTTGCGTTATCTTGTCTTTGGTGTCAAGCACTTTCTATTGTTCATCTTATTACTCATCCTATTACTTATCCTATTACTTATCCTACGGCGCATCGTATTGCATTAAGCTAGGTGCTTTTAGCGTACCGCCAACACTTAGTCGATATTCACCATCTCTCACTTCGTATTTTTTTAACAATAGCGTAACGATAGCGAGATTTTTTAGCAATTCCGGTGTTATACGTAGATCAGTTTTCAATTTAAGCGAGGAGCTAGTAAAGTCGTCGGCCGCAAGAGTCATGGGACCACGAAGAGTGATGTACATTGGCGACTTTTCTATACCGATAAGTGCCTCTATATTAACAGTTTTTTGGTTGGATTGGGTCGCTTTTAAGCTAAAATTTTTGAATGCCAATTCAGGAATGGTCATCCCTTGAATGTTTTGTTCAGAAATTAAAAGATCGTTTGATTTTAGCAGTAATCCGATCTCTTTTATTAGACTGCGTTTATTTTCCACTCTCAGAAATGATTTTACCTGGACGTTCCCTTTAATTCTGGGAATTTTTTCAAAAAGAGGAAGAAATCCAGTGGTTCCAATTTGCCCCTCATCAATTTTAAAGATAGATTCTTTCCAGGAAATCAAAGAGTTGATTACTAACTTGGTTTTATCGTCGTAATCAATTTTGGATGAAATTTTTATTCCGATTAATGGATAAATTCCAAAACCTTCAAATGTAAAGCGTAATTCTTTAAAAGTAATGTCATCGGTAGTTTTAAGACAGGATTTAGAAAAAGTAATATCTTTGAAAGCAATTCCTGGAAAAAAGATGATGTTTTTTATCTCTTTATATTGTAGTGGGCAGGGTACAAGCGCTTTGATTTTAGTGACCATTAAATATTGAAGTTGACTGAAAAAAGAAAAATTTAACATAACACCGAGCGATAGCATCAGTACCAAAAATATTGTCCAATAATATTTTTTAATTAATGAGGTATTGTAATAACTATCGTATATTTCATTATCCTTATTATCTTTATTATCCTTGTAAGTATATCCGTTGCCATTTTGTGCTTCGTTAGTGGAATTGATATTTGAAGACAAATTCATGTCCTACTCCATCCTTTCTGAGTTTACCTGGTCAATAGTGTTGCTTAATTGTCCATAGTGGGAGATATGAAACTTTCCTTTAAGTAATTGATTACTTTCTTCTTTCCGAATAGTTACTGCAGTTATTTTTATTTTTTGCTGAGTTACTAGGTTTTGCATGAATTGTACTAGATCGTTTATCGAGAATTTTACAAAGTTTACTTCCTCACTAATGTGACTGTAACTGCCTGCAACAGTCAATGATTTTCCATTTTCTATAATCAAATTATCTAGTTTTATTTTATTGATGGTTGCAATTTCACGAATTTTTTGTTCGAGATCATTGGTGTTTTGAATTGTTTGGTCTGCAAGGACCAATCGTTTGTTCTGTTGAATTTCTCGATCGAGATCAAAGATTTTTCTAGCAGTCTGATATGTTTGTGCTTTCAGTTGTACCGATCTTTTAAAAGAGTAATTGCTAAGAAATAAGATGAAGACCAGGAATAGAGGTGAAAGAATTGTTGTGAGGACAATTATTTGATTGATTACTATTTTTGTATCGTTTTGCAAACTATTTAAGAGTTCGAGATATTTGTTATAAAAATAACTATTTTTTAAAACGTCGATTTGTTTGAATATCCGAGAATCAAGGTTGTAATGCAATTCACTTATTTTTCCCATGAATTCCTCTTATCTTTGATTTGTTTTTATTTTTGGGTAAATTCTACAATCATCCTCTTTTCTGCGAGGTTGTCGGTCACTTTTAAACCGGGAAATTGCAAGGATGCCAGCTGAGATTTGAGTTCAGGAACGGCGGAAGCAGGGTCTAAAAGTTTGATTTTGATAAAAGAACTCTTCTCTTCAATAGAGAGCTCCTCAATCTCCCAACTAGGAGTACTTTTGAAGTTTTTTTGCAAAGAAAATAGAACGTTGAGCGCATTTTTTTTACTAGCTTTTTGCAGGAAGTCTATTTCTTCCAACAAACTTTCTTCTTTCTTTTTTAATTTACTAAAAATTGCTTCAGGTTTTTTTTGTAATTTTTTTTGCTCGACCTTCGAAATATTAATTGTAGGTTTCGATAAAATCTTAGCAATTTCCGTGTCTAAAGTTTTATTGTCTCCGATCAATATTATTCTTTCAATAACAAAAAAAATGGCCAAGAACGCGGCAATTATCAATACTCGCACGGCCAGAAAGGCGTTGGAATAGAGCGAAGAGAGATCGCCGGAAGTGGCAGTATATTGTTTAACTCGAAAATTAATAATGGGATTTTTGGCGCTAAAGCTACTAACCATCAAATTGCAGAGCGCAAAGGTGTTGGCCATTTCAGGGTTATCTGATTGTTCTGAAGTAACATTTTCAAAAGATTCTAACATTTGCGTTTTGATAGAAAAATGTTGTGTAAAAAAATTACAAATATTCTTGATATTTGCACTTCCACCCGTCAAGTAGATATTAGAAACGTTTTTGCCATGGGAAATACGATTCCCCAATTCGAAACGAGTTAAGTCCCTGATCAGCGGTGCAAAAATCTGCTTCATTATCTTTGCAAGTTCTTGTTGCTCTGGATCCGTTTCAGCGTACTGTTTTTCAGTGAGGAAAAAGGCATGTTGGTGTTTGTATTCAATCGCATTTTTATTGACTAACTGATAGTATTTTGTAAGGTTTTCATCGATAAGCTTTCCACCTACGTAGTTTAGATGGTTCGAAACAATGGCGCGGTCATAAATGAAGTAACTTTTGGTAGTTTCATGACCAATATCCACTATTAGTGCGGGTCCGTCTAGATGTCTTCTTTCTACGAAGGATTGATAAACCGATAATTCGCTGCTGATGTAGTCTGGTAGAATATTGTTGGCGGCCAGCTGTTTGAAATACTGATCAAAATGGTTGGCGCCGGTGATAGAGACCAATGAGTTAGTTTGATTTTTTTGCACCAGGTGGACGGCCGCAAAATGAACCTCACTAAGAGCGAAGGGTAAATCGCGCTCTAGTTGGTACGGCAACATCAAATCTGCCTTTTTTCTGCTATTGACTGGCAGCGTAAGGTATCGCGAAGTTAGGCGGCAAGCAGGGATGATAAAAATATACTTGCCATCAAAATTCCCTGGATCCATATTTTCCTTGAGAATTTTAATCTGTTCTTCGTTCAACAATAGTGGAGGTAGTGACAAGGTAGCTCCTACTCCAGGCGCTGGCGGCGCCGCAGGCGCGTTGGGAGCGGTACTGGCGTTAGTAGTGGGCCTACTATTGTCATTGGTTGTTGTCGCTGACTCGGACTTAGATGTATAAACCACCTCCTGCAGAGAGTGATGGTGTAGCATCCGCTTCTCAATAGAAGATTCAATAATTTTAATTGAATAGGTGCCAATATCAAATGCTTTTATTTTCATAGAATTAAGTTTATCAAAAAAAATATTGTAAGAAAAGGCCGTAAAAAAATCTCCTCAGTAGCAAAGTAGCAAAGTAGCAAAATACCAGATTAAGTATAGTAAAGAGCTCAAGGAAAGTCACTACTTCAAAAACCAGAACATCAGTGAGTATATAGCTGAGAGCAGAATATGCGATGTCAAATTTCGTTTTTTACCAGAATTGAGTCGCGAGGTAGTGAAATGATGATCTCAAAAGGATAATAACCGCTTTCTTTGATCGGCGCATTGCCCAAAATTATTTTAATTTCACCTTGTAGGTCTTGGATTATTTTTTTGCTAGCATCCATGCCGATGCCACGTCCAGAGATATTGGTCACTTTTTTTGCCGTAGAGAACTCTTGAGTAAAAACGGCATTGCAAATTTCTTCTAATGAGAGATAATCGATATTATTATACGAAAAAATTCCTTTTTGAATTCCGACTTGTTTAATTCTCAATAGATCCAATCCACGACCATCATCGCGATAGCGGATAATAAAATGTTGTTTAGCGGCGATTAGATCAATTTCAATTGTTCCGGATGGTTCTTTACCTTTTGATGTTCGTTCACTTTCTGGTTCAAAACCGTGGTCAATAGAGTTACGAAAAAGGTGATTTAAAAGGTTTTGCAATAGTAAGTGAAGGTGATTTTTTATAAATATTCCTGGATCATGAATTACTATTTTAGGTGGCAATTTTTTCAATTGCTTTGAAAGAGTGGCCAAATTGTAAAAATGACAAGAGATGATGTTTTCTAATTTGTCATGTCCGATTAGATTTAGAAATATGTAGGTTTCTTGGAGTATGCTTTTTTGCGAAAAAGGGATATTGCTATTTTGCAACATCCTCAATCTTTCAATTTGAGATTTGAGCCCTTCTGGGTTTACGCTTATTTGGCCCATAGAAGTTAAATACTTATTCGATGGTACAGAATACTGAGCATCGTGTAAAACGTAATTTTTGATTTCAATTTCAATCGTGGCCGTATGATCTTGCCCTGTTTGTGAAGTTGTATCATCCAGATCGGCATTGCCAGTATTCGTTGGTAAATTTGGAGACAAGATCGATGTTTTTCTAAAAAATAATTCTGTTTTATCGGGGGTACTTCGACCAAGCTTTTTTTCGTTTATTTCAATATATTCGTAAATTGTAGAGGTGATGTTTTTATGTAACTTCAATATTTGTAATGTAACTTCTTCCGCCGTACTACTATTAATTATTTGTGCAGAGTGATAGTTTTGCAAATAGTCATTTTTCAATTTTTCAATAATTTTTTCTGCATCAATAATGTTTGCACAGATTGAAAAAAGATTGTAGTCTCGAGCGACAGCTTTTAATTCTTGATAGACATTGCTTATACCGGTTATCATTTCTTTTAAATACTCACTTATCGCTTTGTTTTTTGAATAGCGTAAGTTTTTTATGAACTCATTGCTGCGATCGATTATTTGGGTTACTAACGTAGTGAAATATTGAAATCTTTCTGAGGAATTGGATAATATTTCGGTTATTACTTCAGTTTCTTTTTCACGTTTTGTGGCGGTTTCTTGTAATTCTCTTAACTCGGTAACATTTCTAACGATTACCATAATTTTTTCAGTTATTTTATTTTGATTAACTATTGGCATCCATTCCAGTGTTAAAATGCGGTGGCCACCATCGGTGCAATCTCTCCTGATTTCTTTGACGAAGGAGTCGGCGTGCATTTCAAAATTTATTGATTCTTCACCAATGGATGCCACTAACGCCCTAAATTGTTTACTCAGCACCTCTGGAGTTAAATGGCAATTTCTGAAAATGATATCCATCACATCTTGGCCCGCTAACTCTTTTGTTTCGAATAAAACTTCCAAATATTTTGAGTATTCTTGATGAATTTTATTATTGGGCAGAATAGTGAATATTCCTTGTTGTATATTATCAAGTATGTAACTGATATTTTTGCTTTTTTCTTCTATAATGTTTTGAAGGTTAGTAGTGTAGTGATAAAGTTTTTCCGTTACCCCGTTGGTGGCGGCAGCTATTAAAGAGAATTCGTCAACGATATCTGGATTGCGGTTCAATATCAGTTTGTTTTTTAAATACTCTATGTTACTTAAATTACTAGTAAATTCTGTTATTTTTTTGAGATGTCTAGTGATTAAATTTTGGAATGCGAGTAGAACTAGCAATCCTAACAAAAAGAATTTTATAGTTTCTACAAGGAGTATTCCTTTTCCAAGTTGGGCAGTATTATCGCGCAGGTCATCTAAACCAATTGCGATAGATATCTCACCTAGTATTTTCCATTCATTAGTGCTGGTGTTGAGGAACTTTATGGGAAATGTTTTTTCTAGTAAATGTTTAGATTTTACCTTTCCGGTTTCAAGGTCATCTCTTGAATCATTGGGGTTTCTAAATTTTACTTTTTCTACGTTCGGAAGTTTCAGTATTTCTAATAACTGAATATTAAGTTCTTCCTTATCTACGTCCCAGATACTGGCGGCCAACGAAGAGAAGTAACTTTTTTCAATTTGCTCGATTTGTTTTTCTATAAGATCTAAGTCTCTTTGGTATTCAAAATGAATTTGTACTATTGTTGAAAATATTGTCGTAATTATAGTAAACAGTAAAATTAATAGAATAAATTTAATAGTAATTCCACGGTATTTAACCTTCGTGGCCAACGTGGCAAAACTATCTAC
>JADGBS010000450.1 GCA_015231325.1 Oligoflexia bacterium
GTGTGAAGTTACATCGTTATACGCTTGCATAAAGGAGACTGGGCCAACCGTTGTCCCTCCCGAAGTTTTAATATAATCTCCACTCGGACGTAATCTAGTAAATGAAAAACCAGTACCGCCACCACTTTTATGGATCTTGGCCATATCACTCATAGTTTCCAAAATCGAATCCATTGAATCATCCACCGGCAACACAAAACAAGCCGACAACTGTTGGTGCTCTTTTCCGGCATTCACTAAACACGGAGTATTAGGGAAAAACTTTTGAGTGGCCATCATTTCATAAAACACCTTAGCTTGTTTCTCTACTCCTTCTTCCCCATTGTTATTTGTTATTTGTGTATTGGAATTTGTTTGCGCCCCATCGGAAGTCCCCTTGGGGGAGAAATTGTTTTTTGTATCTTGGAAATTTGTATCTCCCTTTGCAATATTGTAAGCCACTCTCCACAAAATATCTTTTATTTTTTCTTTTGGTTTGCCGTCCTCCCCTTTCATTGCATATCGAGTCTCGGCAATGTAGCGAGCATTTTCAGAAATAACCGGTTCCATTAAGTTGTCTATTGTCATATTTTTCTAATTACTAATTACTAATTACTGTTTACAGATTACTGATTACAGTTTTAATTTTTTTTAAAATTACTAATAATTTTTTCAAAATCTTCTATTTTTCTAACATCTAAATAAATTGTCGCGAATCTTATATAAGCCACCGGATCGATCTCTTTTAACTTTTCCATCACCAATTTGGCAATTTCTTTTGAAGGAATTTCCACACTTTCCCAATTTAATAATTTCATTTCCATTTCATCAATTATCTTTGACCTTTCTTCAGAATTTAATTTCCAACACGCTTTTTCAAAACATCTCTCCAACTTGGCCCGGTCATAATCAACTACTCGACCATCTTTTTTTATCACCTTCAATTCAATATTTCCCACTTCCTCATAAGTTGTAAATCTTTTTTTACATTTCAGACACTCCCTTCGTCGGCGGGTTGTTTTCCCCTCATTGGCGTCCCGACTTTCCAAAACGTTGCTTTCATCAAAAGCACAATATGGACATAACATTGGGCATTTCTTAAATAATTAACTAAACACTACAAGTAGTGAATAGATAACACTATAAACGCCACCCCAAGTGTCCGTCAACTATAAATTAGTAATACACATACCATCAAATTTCCTGTTTGCGGTTATTTTCTATTTTTCTTCTGATATTCTCCGGCCAAAGATATCTTAAGTCCAAATTCACCCCACCCAAAACGACAGTTTTACCATTTCTTTTTTCGCCCACTACCAAAATTATGTCCCGATAAGGCTCTGTCATCCTGCTACTATAAGCTGAATATTCCCATCTGCTTATGTCTTCCAATATTGCTGAATCAGCCTGAAATCCATAAGGAAAACTTTTAAACATAAAAGGTTCATGCATTTTTTTATTAAAATTACTTCTTTTTAAAATATCCTCCGGCAGCATAAATTGGATCCCTCCCTTAGAATGATTGTCTAGAAAAACCACATCCAATAAAATATTGTCAGATTTAATTTTTCCAACTAAATCTATCAATTTATCCTCCAAGACATATTTGATAAGTTCACTCCTTAAAAATGGATCTTCCCAACATTCTTTCATTTTATCCGAGTCAGAAAGTATCTGATTCAAATTGTGATTCTTTTCTTGACTTTTAACCAACAAAAGTTGATCAGAATAGTTGTTGCTGTTCCAAAAATATGCACCATCTTCATACTTGTCTATTTTCTTATATCGACCTTCGAACCTCAACCGACCGTCTATCGGGCTTGCAAGCAGATGAATTTCTTCGTCACTTGAATCAAATTTAGGTCCAATAGTCAAAGAGCCAGCAAAAAAGCTACTATAATTTACTGCTATTCCATCGTCCACTCCTGTGCTACAAGATAAAAATGCTATCGGGCAGTTTACTGTATAATAATTTTTTATTTTTATTGCTGATTTTTTTTGTAAATCTTTTATAGTCATCAAATCTTCATCACCATAATAGAATTGGTTATTTTTCCACACCGATCCATTTCCTAAACGTACAGAATTTTTATTTCCATGCCCTGCCACAACAATATAAGATATCTTGTTTTTTTCTCCATATTTATCATCTAAATCTTTTAATCTTCTAGCTAATTTGCCATTTCTTTCCTGTCCTGTTTGCCCAGCAGTTTCTTCGAGTAGTTTTTCTTGGGCACGGATGAGTTCGGGGTGTACAGCT
>JADGBS010000451.1 GCA_015231325.1 Oligoflexia bacterium
CCTTGGCAGCGCGGACGGGATTCGAACCCGTGATCTTCAGGATGAAAACCTGATATCCTAGGCCTCTAGACGACCGCGCCACATGTATAAATATTATAGCATAAAAAGCCTAAGTTGTCCATATCTAATGGTCTAAATACCTGGACGGAGAGATGTTTTTATGATATACTTAAAAAGTAATATGCGCCTATAAGCGAAAGCTTGAAGGCGCAACCAATGCGCCTATAAGCAAAGCTTCGAGGCGCGAAATATGTGCGCCTATAAGTGAAGCTTGAAGGCGCAACCAATGCGCCTATAGCTCAGCGGATAGAGCGTCTGGCTTCGAACCAGAAGGTCGGGGGTTCAAGTCCCTCTGGGCGCACCATTCAGGACAAATCCTTTGTCCACAAATTCTTTGAACGGGGAGTTTAAGGAGTAATCGGTTATTCCACCTTTAGCACCCTTACCTGTAACGGAAAAGTTCAAGAAGATTTTTTTAATAACACTGTCTAATTGTTCTAAAGAGCTAATTTTTGCCACTCTATCAGATAGAGAATCGAAAAGTTCAAGGAAATTCTGATAACTGTAAACCACATTATCGGCATTTTTTAGTTGTTTCCTGGTTTTAGCGAGTTCTTCTGCGGTTTTCTTTATATCTGTTAAGTTCCCTTTGAGGTCATCTTGGAAAATTTCTCTTATGCTTTCGTCCTTGCTTTCAAGTAGGTATCGTTTAATATCATCGTTCTTTGTTTTGAATCTTTTTTCTTCTACCATTAAACTGGCAACAGTCGCTTTGAGTTGCTTCTTAATCTTTTCGGATTGTATTTTCATTTCTTGAATATAGTGCTCGTAAATTTTCTTTGAGTTGAATTTGTTTTTAGATAAGTAATCGCAAACAAAGTTTCTGATAACAATTGCACGAACCGATTGGTGTTCTCTTTTGCAACCTGGTGTATCGCAACGGAAATAGTAATAGTTTACGGTTTTGTCGCCAATCTTTTTAGGTGTGATTCCACTTGTTAGCTCATTCTTGCAACTGTCGCAAACCACCAATCCATTCAAAAGATTTGCTTTTTTGCTTCCTGTTTTTTGTCCTTTGAATTTGGCTCTCATCGCTCTGATAGCTTTGTCTTGCTGGTTTATCTCAAGAAAATCATCAACGCTTACCATCGGCTCGAACCCGTATTTCTCAATCAAATCTACTGGTTGTTGAACGCCATAAATCAAAACACCAGTATAAACAGAATCTTTGAAAATCTCCGAAAGTCGCTTCTTGTCCATCTTATAGGGTTTATGATTTACTCCGCCAATTCCGCTTGAGTATTCGTATTTATTTTTGTTTAAGTAGTCGGCAATCTCGTCTAAAATAACCCGCTTTTTCCGCATTTGCCACGCTTCTTGAAGTAATGCAAAATTCTTTCCGTCTGGTGTTAGAAATTGGTTGTTGTCCCTATAATAACCGTGTTTGTAATGACCTAAGTATTTACCTTCGTCCATTCTGTTTTTAATGCCACGGCTTACATTGACGCTTAACTGGTCAGAGTATTGTTTGGAAAGCACAAACTGGATACCTAAAAACATTTTACCAGAAGCGGAGTTGTCAAAATTGTAGCTTACGAATTGCAAATCTTTAATCACACCTTTATCAATGAGGTCGATAATATCGCCAGCTTCACGCATATTTCTGGCTAATCGGTCAGGGTGCCAAGCGATTATGCCGTCATATTTTCCGAGCTTAATATCATCTATCATTTGTTTGAATTTCGGACGAATATCTGGTTCCTTGGCACTTTGTTTTTCAATAATAGGTATGCCGACAACCTTGAGTTCCTTGCGTTTAATTAGTTCTTCGCATTCTTTAATTTGGTCGGGTAGAGAACGAATTTGTTTTTCTTTATCGTCTGTCGATTTTCTGGCATATAAAACATACCGATAATCATCACTTCCCTCGTTTGAATCAGATTGCCGTAAATCGGTTAAGATTTTGAGTAAATCTTTTGTTTCCATTAGAACTATCTCCGAGCAATTATTTATCGGTCAAGTTTTGGTCAATTTTTGGTTAAGCTGTCCATCTGTCGGTATTTTGAGGGGTGTCAAAGTTATATCCGTGAGTAGTTTTTGCAAATTCAGGTTGGACATCTTCCTGGTTAATCATACTTGAAAACTTGAATAATAAATCAATTAGCTTGCCAGTTGGAACATCGTTTAACTTGCGAGTTGATAGTTCACCTCTGATTGATTCTAATTGCTCGCTGT
>JADGBS010000452.1 GCA_015231325.1 Oligoflexia bacterium
TAAATTTTTTCCAATTGTTCACTGAGTTTAAGCAAAGTAAAAAAATATTCTCCAGTCTCGCCATCTATTTTAACTTGCTCATTTGTTACTTGCTCATTTTGCTTGTTATTAATCGCGCTCCCTGCCCGATAAAATGTAAAAAGTGTAATGACAATTATTGAAAGAATTGTAATCAATAAAAATACCCGTAAAAATTGCTGAACAACAAAGGTAGGTATTGGTGGCGGCATGCAAAGCTCATCATCATCGTTATCATTATGATTATTAAAAATAGTGAATAATTCAACTAAAGAAATCCAATTTTCAAGCCCCTCCCTCCAACAATAAATAAAGGTGCCTCTACATAAATCAAGAGTACCTTCTTTTATATAATTTGCGGCCAAAACAGGATCCAAAACGGCAATTTTTTCCATTATGTCTGAAAAATTTCCGGCCGCGAACGGGCCGAGATGATGTCCGTCGCGTAAAAAATACCAGTCATGTTTTGAAATAAATAATGATGAATTTATAAGGTACCCCTCCCTCCGGCATTATTCTCTTCACCCTATAATTATATTTGTTTTACTCAAAATACTCACTAGAGAAAAAGTTGTTCTGAAGGGGATACTCAACCTGAGAAAAACTGTCATCTAACGTGCAACTTGCCAATCGTAATTCATCGCTTGCAGAATGACTAACATTCTGCATATCTGCGAGTAAATTTTCATAGCTTTTCATTTCTAAAATGCCAAAAAGAAAACTCGAAACCACTTCTCCTGAGTTAAGGATATTTGAGCGTAAACCATTAACGACAATGTCTAACTCTTTTTCTCTGCCAGGTTTTAAATCAAAAAATCCCTGATGATAATGACAATAAGAACTGCAACTATTGAAAAATAAAATCTGGTAACTATTTTTGAAATCGGCAACTTTATAAAGAGATGGGGATAACGAACTCTCTCCCATATGGGAATGTCCGTTATAAATGACCACATCTCCGTTTTTAAACGCTTCTAAATAGCGCATTTTGGAATTATTTCTTGCTTCCTCACTTCCATCTTCATTGCCATAATATGTACGAATCTCGATTGTTGTTTTTTTAGAATTTACCGTAATTGGAAAATCCCAATATATCCATTTTTCTGCAAATTTTTTCATCACCATGGTTTGTAGAAGATAAATCTTTGTTTTATCAGCGGCAATTTCTGGAGGATAGTCTCGTCCTTCAAGAACCCAATTGAACAATCTTTCATAAGTAACCCCTTCAACCTTCCTATCATCCGTTCTGTCATCGATACTGATGTCCAACAAATTCGATGTATCCGGCCTAAATCCTGGATAGGTCATCAATAGCCGTCTTAAAAATCTAATATGCTCTATTCCCAAACGATCGTTGGCAAATGCAGAATGTAAGTCAGAACCAGTAAAAACGTAGATTACAATTTTATGGTCGTAATTATTCTGATCATAAATATCATAAATACGATGATATTTAGGATAAAGTTCCCTGGTTAAGTCTGGGGCAAGAAACAGCCTAGCAGTGATAGTTATGAACCAACGGTTTGCTTCCGCTGAGCTAATGACGTTATCATCGAGATTAGCGTTGTTGATACTAATCTCACGGGCCTCATCATTTATAAGCTTTTGGCAGGACTCTTTTTCGGGATGAAAAAAATACCAAAAAGACTCAAACTCATCAATCATTAAATCTCTAACCGCACAATCGGCCATCAAGCGTTCCGCATGTTTGCTGTAGTCATTCGCCAACAGCGTCACATCAATTGACTCTCTACCACGCAAACTCTTACTGGCCACAACGTTGTCTCGGAATCTATACCTTACCCGCTGAACACGCTGAGTACTGTTAGATATTTCAACTATTTCACGCCTCCACTCACTACGCGGCACTCCCCTCAAAAGATTGTGAGCATCATTAAATGATATCTTGGCAGCATCTAGAGCGCCTATGGCGGTTTTTATCTGTCTTGCGATTGTAGCATCAATAAAATTATTGTCAGCATCAATAGGAACGTAGACATACGATTCAAATTGAATCACTCCCCCTATGCCTGTTACACTTGCAATGGCACCTGTACTTGCGCTTGGGCCGGCATCTGCAGCATTAACGACACTAAAACTGAAAACGACCCCGTAGATAACTGACAAAATTAAAATAATTTTTTTCATCTTATTAAATCTTATTAATTCTTATTTAATCTTATTTTATACAAATTATGCAAAA
>JADGBS010000453.1 GCA_015231325.1 Oligoflexia bacterium
TTTGAATGGGCATACAATGTTGACGTAAATTCGATATTTTCCGATCATGAAAGGTTTAAAATTGTTTTATATAAATCCATAACCACTATTTTTCAGGCGACTTTACCGATGTTTTTGGCATCTATATCAGTAGGGATAATTACCAGTGTAATGCAAAGTGGCTTCATTTTTGCTCCGGACGTTTTGTCATTTGATTTAAACCGGATTAATCCACTGAATGGAATTAAACGTTTAATTTCTCTAAAGTTACTATTTGATACATTGAAAAGTATTTTGAAACTGGTAATAGTAGTTGTTATAACTTATATGGTGGTAAAAAATGAGCTCTATAATTTCGGTGGGACATTACATGTTGAGTTACTGCAATCTTTTTTATTTGGAAAGACTCTTTTTGTGAAGATTTCTTTTTCAATTTTGTTGGGCCTTTTAGTTATTGCGATAGGGGATTTTGCTTGGGAAAAATATCGATATCGCAAGCGTTTGTTATTAACCAAACAAGAATCAAAACAAGAATTTAAAGAACGCGAAGGTAATCCAGAAATAAAGCAAAGGATTCGTACTGTACAGAGAGAGATATCAAGAAAGAGAATGATGGCCAAGGTACCAACGGCCGATGCAATAATTTCCAATCCGACACATATTAGTGTTGCCATTAAATATCATGTTGAAAGTATGGTTGCTCCTGTAGTTATTGCTAAAGGTGCAGATTTTTTAGCGTTAAAAATCAGAGAAATTGCCAAAATTCATAATATTCCGATTATAGAAAATATTCAGTTGGCCCGTACCTTGTACCAAACAGTAAAAGTGGGCGAGTCAATTCCTCGAAATTTATATAAAGCTGTCGCTGAAATTTTGGCATATGTTTATAGGAGAAAAAAACGTAAATGAATAATTTGTTGTCGCGTTTGGGAGTATTTACCAAGAGCGGAGATTTAATGTTAGTAATAGGGCTAGTAATAGTCCTAAGCGTGATGGTTATTCCAGTCCATCCAATGATTTTAGATCTATTAATATCCTCTTCATTAGCGCTTTCAGTCATAGTATTATTAATGTCCGTTTATACTAAGAGACCACTAGATTTTTCTACATTTCCCACCATTCTTTTAATTATGACATTGTATAGACTTGCGCTTAATGTCGCTTCTACTAGAAGTATTTTAATGCGTTCACAAACATTGGGAATGAGTGCTGCTGGAGAGATTATTCGTGCTTTTGGTGACTTTGTCGTAGGAGGTAATTTCGCAATAGGTATAGTTGTTTTTGTAATTTTAATTATCATCAATTTTATAGTTATTACTAAAGGTGCCGGCCGTGTTGCTGAGGTTGGAGCTCGTTTTACCTTGGATGCTATGCCAGGTAAACAAATGGCCATCGATGCAGATCTTAATGCTGGGCTTATCGATGATAAAGAGGCCAAACGAAGAAGAGAAGTTATTAGTCATGAGGCCGATTTTTACGGAGCCATGGATGGTGCGTCAAAATTTGTTCGAGGGGATGCGATCGCTGCCATTTTGATTACGATCGTGAACATCATTGGTGGCATAGTTGTAGGTGTAGGGCAATATGGAATCAGTTTTAGCGAGGCCAGTAAACTTTATACCTTATTGACTGTTGGTGATGGTCTGGTTACTCAGATTCCTGCACTGATAGTTTCTACTGCTGCCGGTATTATTATTACCAGAGGTGCGGATGATCAATCGTTGGGTACTAAAATTTCTTCTCAAATTCGTTTACAAAATAAGGCCCTCTACGTATCTGCCGGAATTTTAGTTTTTTTGGCATTGGTACCTGGTCTTCCAAAAATTCCGTTCATAATTATGGGATCAATTTTAGCATATGCTGGCAGTCTTATGGAGAAGCAAAAAAAGTTAGATATTGAACATACCGTTAGAATTCAGCAAGAAGAAAAGAAAAAGAAGGTAGAAAACCTTGAAGATCTTTTGCCTTTAGAGATAGTGGAATTAGAAGTAGGTTATGCGCTTGTAAATTTAGTAGATGTTGAACAAAATGGCGACTTATTAGAACGAATTACTCACTTGCGTAAACAATTTGCTTTGGATTGGGGGGTAATTGTTCCTTCAGTAAGAATTAAGGATAATTTAGAGTTAAAACCTGGAGGCTATGTAGTCAAATTAAAGGGGGTTGTGGTTGCTTCAGGTGAGCTGTTGCCTGATCATTTTTTTGGCGATGGATCCTGGTAGTGTGATTGAAAAAGTTGA
>JADGBS010000454.1:0-1665 GCA_015231325.1 Oligoflexia bacterium
TAACCCCAAAAAAAAATTGATAACAATAATCTTAGGTGCAATATTCATCTATCTTCTCTATCTCACCCTTTATGCGCCCAATGATGCTCCTGACAAGACCTCTAAGGATAAGTCCGCAAATAAAGAAAGCAAGTCCGCGTCTGCGTCCGCTTCCGTGTCCGCTTCCGTGTCCGCTTCCGTGTCCGCGTCCTCCGCCCCGCCGCCTCAGGCAATGCTCATTAATAAATCCACTGACAATGCAAAAAGTGCCGAGATACAAGCTCCAGCACAACCTCCTAAACCTGAAGAAGAACCGACGACTGAACCAGCAACTAAACCGACAATAGAAGAGGTTCCACCGCCACCGCCACCGCCACCGCCGGTAACGGAGCCGCCGGTAACAGCGCCGCCGGTAACGGAGCCGCCGGCAACAACTACTACCGCTGGTGAGGTAACAGAACAAACAGCAGTTAGTTTGACAGAAAGTCCTCCTGAAATTAATAAAAAAGATGCACTGCAACCACTCGCTAGTAAAGATTTCAGCGCACTTTCCCAAATATCAGAAACACTCCAGGCCGACCAAAGTAAAGATGAGACAAAAAAGGTGAAGTTTATAAAAGTGCCTCCCCCCAGATATGATATACTGGGCAGAGGGTTGGTTTATAATTGCCAGAAAAAATATTGGGCGTGTGTCGCTAAAGAGCAGTACTTCCAATGTAAGGCAAATCAACTGTGGTCCAAGCAAGATAGCGTCGCCCCCAACTGTGTGATTGCAGAGGTGTATGCGTCAAAAGAAGATTGCTTCGACGCTCAGAAAAGCAAAATAGTGGACGCGACAAATACAAAGTTCTGCGAAAATTAATTTTAACATACTCGTGGTTGCTCACTGAAAGCTAACAGCTTACAGCTGCCGACCGCAAATGAGGTCCGCGCTAAGATGGTAAATCATAGTTTTTGGTGCAACTTCTGGTGCATTTGTGATAGTCAGCAAAATGAAGACTACGTTCGCTCAGTCATTGCTAAACTTGTCGTTTTTGCAATTAGAATTCCAAAAATTCATAGCACTAGAATAACATCTAGAGAAATTATGTTTGCAAATGATTTTACAAAAACCTTGTCTCCCCCTTTAGAAATAAGGGAACGTCCTTCCTATATTTTTGTTTCAGCATCGTTGTTGAACAAAGATATCGTGGATATCTTTGATATCTTTTTAAAAAATTTGATAACGCTCTACGAACCTAATTATCATAGAAATAGGGATAGCGGTAGCGATAGACATACTAATTCATACTTAGAGAATCAAGTATTCTTGGTAGGGGATGCCGACGTACCATCTCTCTCCAAATATTCCATCAGCGGAATTATCGATCTACATACTCCTATTGAAATTTCCGCTTTTAATCTTTATAAAAAAATCCAGGCCGATTTATGCCGCTTAAACGAAAAAAACAGTATGTTGACGGAAGTTCTGGCCATCGACGAAATTAACAACAATTTAAAAGTACTAATTAGTAATCTAAATAATGACCTAAAAAAAATAAAGACGCTCTACTACCACCTATCTCCTAAACGATATGAAAAGTTAAAGGAATTAACTTTGCTCGGACGCTACAGTACAGGAGAAAGTCCTGGTGGTGAATTTTTTGATGTAATAAACCAAGGAAAAAAATTATTAATATTCCTTTC
>JADGBS010000454.1:1676-2214 GCA_015231325.1 Oligoflexia bacterium
GATATCAGGCACTGTCTTGAATAAATTTTCCATGCTAAAGGAGGATCGTAATTTAGATCTGTCCAAAATTGAAAAATTTATTTCATCACTGCAGGAAGAAATAAACAACAACAATACCAGTAATAACGCTACGGATTTACTACAAATGCTTGCAATAGAAATCGATTTACGAAAACTGATCATGGCAGGTTATAACATAGGGAACACCTTAATGGTATTCGCAGAGGGCAATGCCCAAAACTCCGGCCGTTCTTCTGGCCGTTCCTCCGAACGTTCCTTCGGCCATTTCCAAGAGGAAAAAAGGGTCGGTAACTTCTTTCAAAAATGCCTTGCCAGAGGAGAAAAAATAGCGATACTCTCTCCTGGTCTCAGAAGCAATACTGCCGATTACATCAATAAAGTTTCCCTTAACGACTATATTGGCAAGCAATTGGCTTCGGAAAACAACTTATTTGACGTTGCCGATGAGGTATTTTTTCAATTGAAAAAAAACAAAAATAATGATTTTCTAAAATACGATGCATCGCTTATCTTAATA
>JADGBS010000455.1 GCA_015231325.1 Oligoflexia bacterium
TTGGGGTGGTTAGATGCCTCAGGTATTATTATTCATATAAACCCCTTGCAGGAGTGGTTCCAGCCGGGGGGCGATTCCTTTTGCTATCCACCACTGGTTACTCTTAATAATTTCTTAGAATTTCTAGATTTAAACAAGATTAAAAGTTCCTCTCGAGTGATAGTTAAAGAGGTTGGCCAGGGTATGGGGCCTGCTTCATTACAGGCCTTGCTCGAACTGCCATTAGCGGCAGTGGAGTTTGCTGCTTTTGGTGGGACTAATTTCAGTAAATTGGAAAGAATGAGAAATCGCACTCTGGACAATGCATTTGATCAATTTATTTATCAAGGACATAGTTCGAGCGAAATGGTGGAGTTTGTTAGGCAAGTGGCAAGTTCTTTGGAGGTAAAAAAAAGATTAAAAGTAAATCATTTTATTGTCGCCGGAGGGATTCGCGATTTTTTGGATGGCCATTATTTGACGAGTAGGTTAGGTTATCGAAGTATCTTTGGGTATGCTAGCAGGCCACTCATCTTTGCTCAACAGTCGTATGAAGAGGTGCGAAATTTTTTTCAACACCAAATAATGGGGTTGATGCTGGCACGACAATTTTTGCGTGTGCGTGAATAGGGGGTTTTTTTGCAGCTGCTATCTGGTTTCTCAACCTGGTCAACGGAAGAAAAATTGGGGTGGGTGCTTGATGAATGGATGAAGCGATCAGGAGCTGATTCTTGTTCAGGGGTACGCGAAGAGATGCTCTCGTGGATGAAAAGTTTTTGGCATGTTAATGCTCCGACCCAAGAGATCTTTCGTAACTTTAGTGAAAATAATTTGAGTAATTTTTTTCTCCCCTATGGAGTGGTCCCCAATTTTTTGCTTAATGATCGAATGTACATTGTCCCAGTAGTTACTGAGGAAAGTTCTGTGGTGGCCGCACTGAGTAAGAGTGCAAAATTCTGGGCAGAACATGGTGGCTTTCATGCGCGAGTATTGGGAACGGAAAAATTGGGACAGATTCACTTCTATTCAAGGATACCTGCATCTGAGATGCAAAAGGTCTTTGATGCCGCCTTGCCTGCGCTAAAAGAAGCGGCAGTGCCACTGCTTTCGCGCATGAAACAGCGTGGAGGCGGGATCACTAAGATAGATTTGTTGGATAAGACTACGGAAGAACCGGGTTATTATCAAATTCGGGTAGGTTTTACAACTGCCGATGCAATGGGTGCAAACTTGATCAATAGCGTGTTGGAGGAGATGGCACAGGCATTAAAAGAGTTTGTAGGTTGTGAAACGGGTTCGAATGTTGATATCATTATGGCGATTCTTTCAAATTATACCCCAAACTGTTTGGTGGAAAGCTGGGTTAGCTGTCCTGCATTGTCGCTTACTAAGCATACACACTTGGGTGAGCGTTTCGTGGAGCGTTTTTTGAAGGCGGTGAGGATTGCTGAGATTGATGTGGGTCGGGCAGTGACCCACAATAAGGGAATTTATAACGGGATCGATGCTGTTATTTTGGCCACAGGGAATGATTTTAGAGCGGTAGAGGCACAAGGGCACGCATATGCATCGTCGTCACCGGAGTCGCCGGCGGGGTATCGCTCGCTGAGTAAGGCCAGTGTTGATGAGCAAGGAATATTTCACTTTTGCTTGAAGATTCCACTTACTCTAGGTACGGTAGGAGGAATTACAGCAGTGCATCCTTTGGCCAAATTTTCTCTGCAGTTGTTGGGTAATCCTAGTGCGGCGGAGTTGATGCAGGTGGTGGCCAGTGTGGGGTTGGCACAAAATTTCGCGGCCATACAATCGTTGATTACCACTGGTATTCAACAGGGACATATGCGAATGCACATTTACAATATGGCAAAACAGCTTGGTGCTAGTCCGGAGGAGATTTTGGCATTGAGGAGAGCAATAGGTACGGACACAGTTACCCATTCTCGGGTGCAGTACATCTTGGAGGAGATAAGGGCCAGGAGGGGGAAAGACCCATGAGGTATCAGAGAGAAGTTCACAAAGAAGTTCAGAGAGAAGTAAGAATGGAAAGCAAGAGGTTTTATGCTCACGGCAAATTGTTGATTACAGGTGAATATTTTGTATTGGGGTGGTTAGATGCCTCAGGTATTATTATTCATATAAACCCCTTGCAGGAGTGGTTCCAGCCGGGGGGCGATTCCTTTTGCTATCCACCACTGGTTACTCTTAATAATTTCTTAGAATTTCTAG
>JADGBS010000456.1 GCA_015231325.1 Oligoflexia bacterium
CAGATTGTTTTCATTAAAAAAAGTATGATAAAAAGGACGAGCGTCTCTAGTGGCCACTTTCGGATAATAAATTTTTCCTATTTTTTGGATCTCATTAATACTTTTACCAGCAAATTCCTTCTTCATGAACAAGACCCAATCTTCCTGCGGCGAAATATCGTAGGTAATCCTTAACCCTGAAAGTTGCTCGCTATAGATTTTTACTAGCTGGTCATAAAAATTATTGGTTTCACCGACATAACAGACCCGTTTAGGTTCTCCATTAAAAATCCACAAAAAAATCCCCGCATTATTTTTTAGAAAACGTCCAGCATCATCCAGATTTTCTCCCTTGGCCAACAAATGCCAATCTAGTACAATTTTTTGTGTAAACAAAGAGTTTTCACGAATTGCGTCAGTGGGACAAATATTTTTTGGTAATTTATCAGTAACCGCTTCAGTAACCACTTCAGTAACCGCATCAGTAACCGCATCAGTAACCGCATCAGTAACCGCATCGGTCGATAATTTTTGTACATAATTTTTGATAGCATCTATTTTGAAAAGAAGAGCACGAGTGTGCGATGGATAATCCATAGCACTTTGCAAGCTATGCAACCAATTCAACAAAAAGATCTCACAATCCAAAAGAAAATCCACGATTTGTGGTAACAACTCTACCTTGCCCAATTTAAGTAAAATTACGACATCCTCAACTTTCGCTACGAACTCCCCTAACTCACTAAAACCCACTGCCCGAGCAAATCCCTTCAAATTATGAATACAACTAAACAGTCCGTTATAATCTGGTTTAACATTTTTTGTTCTTTTTTCATACTTATCTAATTTTAGACACTCTTTTTCCCACTTATAAACAACATCCATCGCTTCTTCTAAAAAAAGATTAACTATCTCTGGATTAGGCATGAATAAAACTCTCTTTTTGTCCAAATGATATATCTATTTATAAACATGGTAGTTTTATAATAAAAGTACTTCCCTTTTCCCACTCAGATCGAACATCAATACTTCCTCTCATCTCATCAATTACCGCAAAAACAATCGAAAGTCCTAAACCTGTTCCCTTGCCAATAGGTCTAGTAGTAAAAAAAGCATCAAAAATCTTATCAATATGCTCAGGAGCAATACCTGTACCATTATCACTAATGTTAATCTGCAGTTGCGCTTGATCTCTATTAATCTCGCTCAGTGTGTTTAAAGTTTCTATTCGTATAACTCCAGGATTGATATTGCTCTGTGACTCAATATTTTGTGACCCCACATTTTTGGGCCCGCTATTTTTTGCCTCAATGGCATCATAAGCATTGGAAAAAATATTAATTAAAATTTGGCCTATTTTTCCTACATCTCCTTTTACTAATGATCTCTGTGCTTTATAGTCGAATTCAAAAGTAACGTTTTGTGATTTCAATCCGTCTTTTATCAACTCACTCGCCCTGGTGATTTCTTTATGTAAATCAATTTCAGTGAGTTCAGAATCGGTTTCTAATTTAGAATATATTCTCAATCCATTAATGATTTTAAAAATTCTTTCTACACAACTCCCCAAACGGCCAACAATATTTAAACACTTTTCCCTATCATAGACAGGGTCAGCGAAAAATTTACGCAAACGCCCCAAATAACCCAACAAAATCGTCAGCGGGTTATTAATCTCATGTGCAACTCCCGCCGCCCGGCCACCGACAGATGCCAAACGAGATGCTAAATACAAACGTTTTTGCAGCTCCTCTCGCTCTTTCTCTTGCTGTTTGCGAGTGGTAATATCACGACAGATGCTTAAAAACTTTCCATCTTCAATCATTGCTAGCGACATTTCTTGGTGATACAACGTTCCATCACGTCTTCTCGCAACGATCTCACCTAACCAGTGACCATTTGTTCGAAATTCCGGAAGAATTTCTTCGTTCTAACGCTTTATTTCGTTTGGGGGATAAAGTAATTCCCAATTATTTCCTAAAACATCGTCATTGCCTACATATCCAAAAACCTTTACATGGGCCTCATTGGCATATACATATTGACCATCATTATTTAAAATCGCCATGCCATCAATAGAATGCTCTATCGCTTGTAATTGTAATGCCGCAAATTCTTCCGCACGCTTTCTGAGAATAATATTATTTATACGTAGACCAATTTCTCGGGGCCTAAACGGCTTTGCAATAAAATCGTCCGCCCCTAAGGCAAT
>JADGBS010000457.1 GCA_015231325.1 Oligoflexia bacterium
GCATCTTTCACCTGATGCCATCTATGATGATATTCTCAAAAGACTATTTAATAGTGCTGTTTCCGGTGCAGAAATGCACGTGGATAATCTTAAAGGTGTGCAAGGTGAGATTGGGCTTAGACTGGGGGATGGTGAGTATTTTGGTGTGATTAACGTCGGTGATGACCGTGAGCTTGCGAGTCTCTGCGCGGATAACGGATTTATCGTTTCAGACAAAGATTTCTCGGAATCACTTTTTAAGACGTTGGCCAGCTCTGTTTCACCGGTCAAGATGCTTATTGGCTCAAAGAAATTTACTGAAGGATGGAACAGCTGGCGCGTATCCACAATGGGGCTTATGAATGTAGGGCGCTCGGAAGGATCAGAGATTATACAGCTGTTCGGCAGAGGTGTGCGTTTGAAAGGATATAACGGATGTCTTAAGCGGAGCGGGTTTTCTCATCCTCCGTATATTCCCAAGCACATTGGTGTCGTTGAGACATTGAATGTATTTGGCGTGCGTGCGGACCAGATTCTCCACCAACAATTGCCCAGTCAATTTTATTTAGCTTTACTTTGCCGACACTACCGATTAGCGGTTCAAAAGAAATAAACTTTACCCTGGCTTTTGTTTTACGTAGAAGATTTATTCGTTCTTTATAATTTTTATTTTCCACGCTTACTCCCATCCATATATTTCTGCCCCACGCTAATTTCGAGTGGATTGATTCTAGTCGTTCAGCTCGCTTTGTGAGAACCTGATATGTGTGCCAGGGAGCACTATTCATAACATCAAATACTTTTTTAATAACACTTTCTGGCACCTTCTCATGGAATAAATCACTCATCGAATTAACGAAAATTGTCTGTGGCTTTTTCCATTTAAGAGGCAACTCCAGAGAATGTTCATGTAAGGCAACAGTGAACCCATTGACATAATTCGGCTGCCCCATGGCAAAAAGACGTTTTGCCATACGCTCCGCATAGCAATTTATACAACCCGGGCTAATCTTACTGCACCCCGTAACCGGGTTCCAGGTTGATTCTGTCCACTCTATTGAAGAATTATGCGCCATTTCAATATCCTTTGTTCTTCCACTTTTTGAAAACAGATTTAGCGATTCTTGCTCCAGTCTCATTATGTGATGCGAAAAACAAGTAATAGACAACCAATCCTTTCGAGTTTCTCATTGGTAAAGGATCCGGCACATACTCGAATCCTGCTACGGCTTTTAGTCTATCTTGGTAGGCTTTGATGATTTCCTTGTTTGAGGTTTTTTCTACAATGTTTTCAAATAGCCCTGCTTCTGTCTTATACGCCACATTCTCCCATGTATCATCTCCCCAAAAAGTAGTCATCCTTTCTCTCTGTTCAGGGTTAACCTTCTTATTGTCTTTCCATAAAACGTTCATATTTGCATCCATGATCATAAAGTTAAGAAAAATCTCAATGCTCTTCATTTTTCCAGCCGTTAAAACGACATCCCACGACGGATTCAGTTGATAAGGGTCTAATAGACAAAGTGCTCGTCGGAAATCACTGTATTTACACTTTGGAAATACCTCCCTTACCAGTATTTGATTACTATCTCCCTGATATATTGATACATCCTTTCGTCCCATCGTTATTTTGTTAAGTAACTCTATCCTGTTAGGATTCATTTCGACAAAATGATAATGCGAAAAAGGAGGATCAACTCCTAACGCCTGTACCGGGCTCCCCTCAACAATATTTCCCGTCGTCTCTGAAAAATGGTGCCCAGCACCAGCGAAGGCATCGATATATGCATAATGCTTAATTGACGACTGTTTACTCAGGATTTTTGCATATGCTCCAGCATATTCTTTTAAGATATTAAGCTTAATTTCGGTCCAATAGCCTATCTTATCAAGATCATCCATTTTTGCACCTTTGCCTCTTCTTAAAACAGGTAAAAAATTTATCAACCTGCCTTCCACTTAATTCAATCACACATCTACGAACTGCTTTAGAACGACCCTTCCTATCTTTACCAGCTATATCATAACAATTGATTGTTTTATCGTTTTGCTTCTTTCTTAGTAAGTTAACAATTTCTGGGCATTTTGCCAAATCGATTCCGCCAAAAATATTTTTTTTATCACCGGCCCAAAATATTTTTTTCATTGTCATGCAACAATCTCGATCAAATTCCACAACAGTTTCGTTTTTGGCAAAAGCCCTTTTATTAT
>JADGBS010000458.1 GCA_015231325.1 Oligoflexia bacterium
AGTTACAATTCTGACGACGCCGCGGCAGGAAATCACTTTTTTTACCAAGGAAAAAATAGTGAAAGTGAATCGCTTCTGGACCAAATGGACAAAATAGACTCCGTGCTTAAAATAATTGTGAATAAAAGAGACAAAACACCAGATCAACAGATATCCGATATGGTCATCAATATGGTCACCAATATGGTCACCGATCCTTGGGTATTGGCGCTTATCAAAAAACAAGAAAACGATCTCGATGCGGCAGCTGCAGCGGCAGCTGCTACGGCCACTGCCGGCATTAATACAAATTATAACTCTCTAAAAACCATCGAATTTCTATTGCGACTCAAAGAGGAAACTTTTAAAAAGGCAAAGCGATCCGGATTACGCTTCAAAGATCAATTTTGGGTACAAATGGTGAAAAGCAACCCCTACTATATGGAAGAAACATTGGAGTTTCGTCAGTCTGGTTCCGTAGATGACGTGGATGAATATGAGTATTATGTAGTAAAAAATTTAAACAATGGCTTTATTTATTCAAAATGGATCACTCCGAACATTAAGTGGTACCGTCCAGGATTCCTCTGGTATCCGACAATTCAGTCAGGTTGTTGTCACCAAGTGGCGGAAAAAAATCACACACGTTTTAATGAAATCATGGCAAAAAAGGAGTATTTGGAACCAAAAAAAGAGTCGCCAGAAACAGACACTACCAGCACTACTGGCACTACCGACAAAGCAGTGACGTCTAATGTCGACGCAGCAAAAGAGATATGTCTATTTCAAGGTTTAAGTAATTTATTAACTTTATGCGAAACTTGTCCATCACTAGAAGAGGCATACAAACTGGTGGAACAATTTATCCAAGAGACACAAACGATTTTCAGCTCACCGTTAGATGAGACGAACAAAGCGGTCGAGGAACTGTTAAACTCAATAAATGAAAAATTTGCGCAGCTGAAAAAATTGCACTTACCCATTGATCGTGAGCAACTTAATCTTGAGTTTGAACATAGAAATATTCCCCTGATACTATGCGAAGATGGTGTAATAGCTTTTAGGTAAGCTATTGTCAAAAAACCAAATAATTCTATACAATTCAAAGAAAAATATCTGCTCGATGGACAATAATTAGCTCCCTGAGATAAACTAATCATAACTACAAATGAGAGGGAGGGGAGCAATGGATAGTTGGTTAAAACCTAGTAGTAGATTATTTTTGTCATTATTAGTAATAATACTCCTGGCATTCTCTATGAATATTTTTGCCGGGGCGGGAGCAAGTCGTTCCCTCGAACCTGCTATCGAGTTTAATGGCATAATAACTGAAGGTACATTACCACCACGTCCCGACTGTACAGCTATTGCGGGGCCTTTGATTACTGATGATGAAAAGAAAATTTGCGATGCGGCCGATAAGGTCTTGAAAAAATTAACGGTAACAAAAAAAACAATCCGGAAGGATGATCCAAAAAGCGGACTAGCAGGCGTTATTGTTCCAGAATTATTTCAGGGAGGAATAAATCCCATAAAACACTCCGCTATAATTGCGAAAAATGAGGAGGAGGATAATACGCGTCCGCTAGATACAGTATGGGGCGGGTGGCATGATTCTGTGCTCGATTCCATTAAGGTTTATCAGGCACTCCCTAACAGGCCGCGTACACTATCTGGATGGTATATTCAAGGAGGTGATCTTGAAGAAGTTACAGGTTTTTCTATTGATGGCCTAGGATCGCCAGGGTTTACTGCAAAAACTTTCACTGACACGTTATTGGAAAATTCCCAAAAAGTGAACGTTAAGGGAATGGACTATACGTTATTTTCAAAATTATTTAAACCAGGACCTATCACTTCCGAGGCCCAAAAAACGGAATTTGTGCGTCGGGTGATGAAATACCGTTTACCAGGGGATAGAGACAAACCGTATCGGATGTTTTGTTCCTATTTTGTAAATCAGATGATACAGAATACTTTGGTAGACTCCATTCTTGATGAGGCATATGCACCCGGAAAATCCGCGTTAAGACAACTAGAAGAAAAAATCAAGGACCTAGCAACAAATGAAGAAAAATTAAAAAAAGCGCCACGACCTAAAAATAACCAGGATGTAAAAAATATTGAGGGATTACAAACTGCGATAGGGGCGTTA
>JADGBS010000459.1 GCA_015231325.1 Oligoflexia bacterium
AATCATTGCATTCATTGTTTTTTTTGCGTCTTCAAAACTGGTATCTGCATAGCGATCCTCACTATCTGCCCAAAGTTCTGTAGCACGCATCTTCTTAGCGTATTCGAGATAACGTTCTTCTGAGACACAAAATGAAATCTGGGGAGGAATACGTTCATCGCGATCAGGATTGTTGATGTTATATTGATATAGATCATCGTAATAAGAATTTCTTGAAGGCCAAGAGATATAACTAAGCATATTTCCCTGGGAGTTACTAATTCCTAAAGCTGCATGACCTACTTCAGTACCCAAAATATGATCCTGAAGAAAATCAAGTCCCTCGAGGCCACTTATATCCGACGGAATAGAACTACTCCCAGAGGAAGAGCGATATTTGTCAATAGTTCCCCCTTTTCTTTTGATTAGCGCACAAAATCCATCATCCATCGAATACTCTAGAGCATTCTCCCACTTCGCATTTCCAATTTTTTTCCCGTTATAAATACCATCCTTACGCAGTTGTGCAGCATCCCCTAAATCAATTTCTCTCTTGTTTTGATATGAATCCTCACCCCAAAAATACAAATTATTTCCTTTCTCAAACACCAGAGGTACCTTGCTTTCCCTCTTGATAATTTGTAATCCTTCTTCGCCATGAGATAAGGTATCGACCCAAACAACTTTACACTCAAAACCAGTGCCGGCAAATTTATAAAGCGTCACCTTATAGGGAGTAGGTTCTTTACAAAAAACTCTACTTTCGGCATCTGCTTCCGCTCCTATTTTTACCCTGTACGGGGAACAAAGATTATTAATTACTCGTTCACGCCAAACATTTTCTGAATCATTCTCACTTAACTTTTTTGCCATACTATCTGCAAATAAACGGTAGTTTTCTTCGTCCTGTGTTGCCAACGTGTACGCTAAAGTTTTCCAATCCGCAAGTTGTAACGATGCCTTCTTTGATTTGGGATAATCCTCGGTACTAGAATCAACACGAAGGTGTAGCGAATACTTATCTGCCGCCTGTGCCTCCTGCTGCGCCTGTTGTAATAGTGTTTTACTCCCTATCCCACTCGAAAAAACTCTTTCTGCATCATGAATAGCTGCCAATTCACGAGCTAGCGTGCAGGCATTTTTGCTGCTAATTTGTATTTTATTCATGCCGTTAGAGGCAGAATATACGGTACTTGCTGACTTAAAAGTAGATATGCCTATGGGATAGTTAACCCAAAAATTATTCCCACTGATTTTTTGTAGCTCGACCTTTGACTGAGCACTAACTCCCAATTGCATGTTCAAAATCAATTTTTCCAATTTTTTGGGATCTTTCGCCAAACTCGCTCCTAACATTGTATGACCACGTTTTACTATTTGGTCGCACCTTGAAATCGCGCTACCATTTTCCGAAGACAACGAATAATCAAAGAGGAGATCACCCCCCTCTGTCCCATCTATTCCACTAACCAAAATTTTAATATCCCTTTCACTGTTAAAAAATATTTTAATGGAAGAATTTTCATCTAAAATAATTTCCTTAGGTAATGAGGCCCGACGAAAAAACGTTGGCGTCCAAGATTTATTATTCTCATCCGCCAAATTCTGTTTTGTTTTTTCTATTTTGAGACATACCGACTTCAAGTTTTTCTTTAATAAATTTTCTATTTCTCCAGTGATTTCAAATCCTAACCCCCTTATATAATCCATGCAGTGTTCAACCTGATCATAAATTGGACAAGTAATCTCCTCTGTAGATACTTGAGGTTCCTGAGAACTTTTTTGAGTAGCACTGAAAATCTGTTTAAAATCTTTCCCCGACGACCCAATGGGATCAGAAATGGTCGTCCCAGTAGGACAATCGCTAACCGCAGATTCACGCCCTCCTGCAAATAAACTAGTCCCATCAACAAATAAGGACACAACAATGACCACAACCGTGGCCATAAGCAAAAACGCTGCCTGTTCTGAAAAAAATTTTTTCATAGATACCTCCCCTTTAGTAAAAATGTATTATTTTTTCATCAATTTGGCACACTTTTTGCTTAAGTAACTTGCATGGAAACAGAATTAGCAAAAAACTTATGGACCACGCTCGGTTATTCATTACTTACCACACTTATGACATTCACCACGGTGCTGATC
>JADGBS010000045.1 GCA_015231325.1 Oligoflexia bacterium
AAATGAAATTCTAATAGCGATCATAAAGGAATGGCGCTAAATCGCGCCTCACTTGACCCGCCCCTGAAGGAAGCGGGATTGCGCTCGGCATTAGGTTCTAAAGTTCCAGATAATAACGCAGTACAAAATCTTTACCGTTTAATTATTGAATCAAGCGGATCGACTATATCAGTAAATAATTTGGCACAAACATTACATAAATCTCATGACTCTACTTCCAACATGCTGAGCGCTCTGGAAAAGGTTTGGATGATATGGAAGCTTGAGTCATATCACAAGCAACTAACCAAAATAATCCGTAAAGATTGTAAGTACTATCCTGTTGATTGGATATTCGATGATAAATTGGAGGTTAAAACAGCGGTATTACTACAAAGAAGGATCATGTATCTTCGTCAATCCTTAGGAGAAAATTTACAACTTTATTTTTATCGTGACTACGAGCAAAGAGAAGTTGATTTCGTGATTACCTTGGATGATTCAGTGGTATTAGCGATAGAATGCAAAGAGAAAGAAAATTCTCTACCATCAACTCTTAAATATTTTTGTAAAACTTTCAATTGCCCAGGAGTGGTCATCACTAATCAAAGGAATCAGCTAGATCTTATAGGTAAGAACTTTATAATTACTTCGATAGATATTTTTTCTTACTCGTTTCTATAGTAGCTGCAGATTGTGGGTCGATTAAATTCACTATTTATGCTGCAAATTATGTTGCAAATTATAAATATTTATTCAAAAGAGTCCTCACTTTTTCTATCGGCAAGTTGACTCGCGAAGCGTACTCTTGCAACTGATCCTCACCAATCCTTGCAATATTAAAATAGCGCGCCTGTGGATGTGCTAGGTAGATTCCACTAACACTCGCCGCCGGGTCCATCATGTAGGAGCTAGTCAGGCGAACATGAGTGTGCTGAGTAACTTGCAAAAATTGAAACACTCTTTCCTTTAGAGAGTGATCAGGTAACGAAGGATAACCAAATGCCGGACGAATCCCATGGTGCTTTTCAGCATATCCCCATCCCCAAAATTCTTGCCGAATTTTTTGATGCAAATACTCTGCAAAGGCCTCGGCCAAACGATCACACAATATTTTTGTCATAATCGCAGAATAGTCATCACCAGCATCACGAAAACTTTGTGCCAACTGTGCTGCTCCAACCCCCGCAGTTAATACAAAAAATCCGATGTAGTCATACTCATGCTCATGTCGCCGCTCTTGGGGCAAGACAAAATCCACTAATGAAAGATTAGGCCTACTAGGCATATTAGGCGCATTAGGCGCATCCTGTTGCATTTGTTCACGTAAACATGAAATTTTAAAAACTGGTTTTGGCACAACTGGTGCCGATGCAACTGGCGCCGATACATCGTGTGGATCGAAACAAAGGATATCATCACCATCACTTAAGCAAGGTAAAATTGCCCAGACCCCTTCCGCGACAATTAATTTTTCATCGATCATTCGTTGTAAAAGCTTATTGGCATCGTTTAATAATTTCGTCGCTTCTGCGCAAAACTTAGGATCTTCCATTATTTGGGGATAAGCACGATTAAGATCCCATGCCAGAAAGAAACCACTCCAATCGATATAACCTCGAAGCATTTGCAAATCTAAATTATTAATGACACTTATTCCTAAACGATTCGGCATATTCGAAATATTCGGAATATTTGGTTTGGGAGAAAAATCCAAACGCAAGCGATTAGCACGGGCCTGCTGTAAACTTACTAATGGCAATTGTCGCTGTTGATAGTTTACGCGTAGTTCCGTGTATTCTCGATCTATCTCGGCCAAGAACGATGCTTGCAACAGCGCTGAGGATACCAGCGACTTGGCAACTCCCACGCTTTGTGAAGCATCGTCCACGTACACAACTTTTTTTCCTTGAGCATAGACCGGAGCTATCTTTAAGGCAGTATGTAA
The DNA here is from genome assembly GCA_015231325.1 of Oligoflexia bacterium. GTDB lineage: Bacteria > Bdellovibrionota > Bacteriovoracia > Bacteriovoracales > Bacteriovoracaceae > JADGAN01. The sequence goes on from JADGBS010000045.1 coordinate 1,928, forward strand.
TTTAGAAGTAGTTGCACCCCCGATCATTAGCGGCAAAGTCAACTGTTGTCGCTCCATTTGCGTCGCGACATTAATCATTTCCTCTAACGAAGGAGTAATTAATCCACTAAGCCCAATGACATCTACCTTTTCTTCTAACGCACGACGAATAATCTCCTCGGCAGGAACCATCACCCCTATATCTATTACCTCAAAATCATTACAACCCAACACCACACCCACAATATTTTTTCCAATATCGTGTACATCCCCTTTTACCGTTGCTAACAAAATTTTTCCGCTATTGGCACGAGCGCCAGCACTCACCCCACCCGAATCACGATTCCGCTCTTCTTCAATAAACGGTTGCAAAAAATTTACTGCCCGCTTCATCACCCGCGCGCTCTTGATCACTTGCGGAAGAAACATTTTTCCCACACTAAAAAGTTCTCCCACCCGTTTCATGCCATCCATCAATGGCCCTTCGATAATCGACAATGCCAATGGATAACGGTGCTTCTGCTGTCGAACTTCTGTCAAATATTGTTCGAGTTTTTCTACACTGCCACGTACCAGTGATTCGGTTAATAGCTGTGCAACATCCGAGTCAATATCGAGAGCAATTTTCGGAGTAGCAGACGCAGTAGACGCGACTAATCCATCGACGTGTTTATCGACGTGTTTATCGACGTTTTGCGCGTATTCAACCAAACGCTCCGTTGCATCTTCACGACGATTAAAAATCACGTCTTCCACCAACATCAATAAATCCTCAGGAATTTCATCATAAGTCTGGATCATTCCCGGATTTAAAATACCCATATCAAGACCAGCAGCAACCGCATGAAAAAGGAATACCGAATGCATTGCTTTCCTAACTGTCTCATTTCCTCGAAAAGCAAATGAAAGATTACTAATTCCTCCACTAACTTTAGCGCAAGGCAAATGCTGCTTAATCCAACGTACTGCGCGCAGGTAATCGAGAGCATAATTATCATGCTCGCCAATACCAGTGCCCACTGCTAAAATATTGGGATCAAATATAATATCTTGGACCGGAAAATTCACCTGTTTAGTTAGAATTTCATAAGCACGCTGACAAATAGCGATCTTGCGTTCGAAAGTATCGGCCTGTCCCTGTTCATCGAAGGCCATCACCACTACTGCCGCCCCCAGTGCTCTGATCACGGCCGCCTGTCGCTTAAACTCTTCTTCTCCCACTTTCAAACTGATAGAGTTAACAATAGACTTTCCTTGCAAACATTTCAGCCCCGCTTCGATAACTTCGAAACGGGAAGAGTCCAACATCACTGGCACTCTGGCCACTGCCGGATCGCTGCCCAGAAAACGCAGGAACGTGACCATTTCAGCAGTGGCATCCAACATCGAGTCATCCATGCTGACATCAATCACCATCGCACCATTTTCTACCTGCTGATGCGCCAGCTGCAGGGCCTCTTCATATTTTTTTTCACGAATTAATTTTGCAAATTTGGCCGATCCGCTGACATTAGTCCGCTCTCCGATATTTACAAAGTTACTATCCGCACGCTCTAACGAGAGTACTTCTAATCCCGCAACCATACTCTTAGGCGCAATAGATGGTAAGCGCCGTGGCACTACCCCCCGCACGCAATCAGCAATCGCCCGAATGTGTTGGTAAGTAGTACCGCAACAACCACCTACAATATTCAACGCGCTCTCCTGCAATAACTCTTGAAGGGCCACAACGGTGGTTGCTGGAGATTCATCGTACTCCCCTAATTGATTAGGTAACCCAGCGTTGGGATAAAAACTAATATAATAGGGCATACTTTTGGCCAAAGCACGAACATAGGGAATCAAATCCCTCGCACCAAACGCACAATTTAGACCAAAACTAATTACCCCTTGACGCTGTAGCGAAACTGCGAATGCCTCCAACGTTTGTCCAGAAAGAATGCGTCCGCTCTTGTCAGTGATCGTTCCTGAAATCATTATGGGAGTACGCTTGTTGTTGCGCATAGCAACATGCTCAGCGGCGTAAAGTGCTGCTTTCGCGTTGAGGGTATCAAAAATAGTTTCAATTAAGAGAATATCCACACCCCCATCAATCAAACCCTGAATCTGCTCACTATACGCCGACACCAGTTGATCGAAGGTAACATTGCGCACCTCCGGTCTTTCCACATCTGGGGAAAGTGACGCACTACGATTGGTGGGGCCAATCGATCCGGCCACCAATCGCGACGATGACCCGTTTGATGACCCGTTCACGGAATAGGCGCGGGCCGCCGCTACTGCCAATTGCGCCGACTGATAATTTAACTGGTAAGCTATTGACTCTAATGCATAGTCTTTTTGAGATATACAATTGGCATTAAACGTATTAGTCGAAATGATGTCTGCACCCGCTTCTAAATACTTGCGGTGAATTTCAGTAATAATCTCAGGAGCAGTAAGCGACAGAATATCGTTATTGCCCTTCAAGTGGGAGGAGCATGCGCATGAGTGCGCGCATGAATGTGCGCATTCATGCTGAGCAAACTGCCGACCGCGAAAATCTTTTTCGGTCAGATTGTAGCTTTGGATCGCCGTTCCCATCGCCCCATCTAAAACCAAAATTCTTTTTTCCAATAACTCAAATAAATCTGCTGATCCTAATCCTTCCCTCATTAAACAAATCCTAATTTTTTCTCATCCATAATATGGGTCCTATATGGGTCACCCATGTATGGGTCACCCAGGTATGGGCAAATGATCTACTACCGTTTTCACAATTCTGGAATCAAAGTAATTGCTAGAAATCCCTCCGTCAACGATTATTGTCTGTCCATTAATTCCGCTTGAACAAGGCGCCAGTAAAAAGGCCGCAACATTGGCCACTTCTTCAGTCAAAAGCGCACGTCGACGCAAAGTCAGTTGCTCCGCATAGATATAATTATCAAGATAATTGGGAATGCCGGCAGAAGCGCTAGTCTTCAGTGGTCCAGCACCCACCGCATTAAAACGTATTTCTGAAAACTCAGCAAAAGACTTTGCCAAAAAGGGAACTGTTGCATCTAACATTGCTTTAATCGGGCCTAAAAATCCGTAGGCGGTGGCCCGTGTGGAAGATATGGAAATTGTCACTACTGCTGCGTTAGAACAGAAATATTCTTTGAGGACGTCTGCCAATTTAATCAAAGAGAAACAAGAGATACGCGCTGCTTGCTCCAAATCAGCGTAAGAGGTTTGATGAAAAGGACGGCCCGGCAATAAATTGGCATACGCTAACGAATGCAGCATTCCCCCTAATTTCACCCCTCCCCTTTGTGCCAACCACTCTCCTAACTCTAGACCAAAGTCTTTGACCGCTGTCTCAGATTCCACATCACAAATAAAACAAGGATCTTGAGGAAACAAACACTGTACTTTCTCTAAATTTTTTTCATTTTGTACAGAAAAGATAATCTCTGCCCCTGCCGCTTTTAAAATTTGCGCCACTCGGTAAGCAATACTTTTCGCATTTGAGACACCAGTTATTACAAATAATTTATTTTTTAGGGACAAAAAATCCATCTAGTTAATTCCTTTGTAGGGGATTCTGGAGAGAATCCTGGAGAGAATTCTGGGTAGAATTCTGAAGGGGATTTTGTAGTGGATAACTTCTCATATCGGTCCCCTCTACTATTCCCTGAACATAATCCCGAGCACTCTTTCCGTCTGTTTCCCAAAAAGAGGTATCATCTAAAAATAGAAACATGTGCATATAACTATCTATTATCCAAGAACTGCAATTATCATTTGGATCCAAACTTTGCTTATATATTCCTCCTTCCCCCATTAAAACCGCATTGTACTCTGACAGCGAGATCGCACCAAATACTTGTGTCATCATAACGTCTTTCGTGCTTTGCAAAAAACCAATTCTCCAATCGGAAAACCGCCTACAAAAATTAAGTAAGCTTGGACCAATATCTCCATCATCATAGTTCAAAATTAATCCACTTCTACCAAAACTCTCCCTTAAGTCCTTAAATAACTCAGGAGAAAATTTTTTCCACATATCTTTTCCGAAGTGTAGACCGATCGAATCCAATATCACAGCTTTGTCTAGGTCTGCAGAGAGTTTCCCTTTTAACTTCATCTCGGTCAGCTTATCAGCAAGAGGGGATACCATCGCCATGGCCCCAATTCCTCCTGCGGAGGATCCGAAAAGCACCAGTGACCGCAATTGCGAAAAATCTACCAATTCATTTTGCAATATATACTCTAGGCCTTTTTGAAAATTAATGCTTCCATAATGATGAACTTTGGACCCCAAAAAATAGTTGGCGGTGTGCGCCCCTACAAAAACATCTCCCGTGCAATAATCAAAAAAAACATGCGTGTAATCGGCCAAAGGACTGACTTTGGGATCGCTGGAAGCGATACCGCCCTGAATCATCACTGGTAATGGATGTATCCATGTCGCGAAAGTAGGTCCCCAACAGGTGGCAAAATTCCAACAAGCGCCTCCCGATCCCAGTCCAATGGCCAATTTTTGCGGGTCCCCTCTACGAACAAAGATATGGTAAGGTAGACCGTCGCCACAAACTGCCCCGGGAATATTTATCGACTCCCAATTAAATAACTCAATGGCAATCCCTTCAATAGAACGAACACAGAATAAAGCAAAAATCAGGATTACAAGCGATAATTGTCTCATAAATAACACCCCCTATATCAAACAGTATCAGTATCTGTATCAGTCAGTATTGATCTCGATGTACTTTTCTCTCAATGTTTACCTCACTAACTCCATTATCGCTATCATTATCATGACCATTTTCAATGTCATTGTCGTCAATATAGTAAATTTTTTGATAAAGATGATGAGAATGTGGTGAGCGAAAAAAATTGTTATCTTTAACTATCAGGTGATAACTTTGATAAAAGCTTGCTCTCTCTGTTATTCCCGTTCGATTCATTCGCTCTGCCAAAAGATGAACATTACGATGGTAGGTAATACCAGTACTCCCCATAGACCTGCCCCATATTTAAAACACAATATTAAATAACTAAAATTCTTTACGTCTAAAAAAGTAGATCAAAAGTAGCAATAAAAGTAAGTACGCAAAAATAAAATGCACAGTTTGAACAAGACAATATCCTAAGCTCAGTTCACTGGAAAAAAAAATTTTTTGTCCAATTTCTAGATAAACTCCTAATCGTGGCAATAGATAATGCATTGCCAAATAAAAGTAATCCCCAATTGAACTGAGCGAATCAAATAACTCCATGAATGTCTCTTTGCTAGCAAAAGTGTGATTAGCATTAAATATAAGAGCTGTAATTATGGAAGTTAAGATTCCCGCCCACGCTTTGGCAAAATAGAGTGACAGCAACACACCAAGGGTAATAATCGGAATCATTACTAGCGAGCAGTAAAAGAAGGCCAAACCCATACGCCCAAGATAGGTACACATCCCAAGTAGAGTCCATCCATCGCTACTAAAAGTATCACCGGCAAATAAAACAACCGCGAATACACTCATCAACAGATAATAAGCAAGCACCATTGACCAAGCACCAAAAATTCGTCCCAACAAAAATTCAGCACGAGTTATTGGCCAAGATAATATTTGTGAAATTACTTGCATGCTCATATCACTACGAACTATCCCTGCTCCCAAAATAATGGAGATAATGATGCTCCAAATTGAGACAAAAACATAAAAAACACTGAACTTCGTCTTCACTAAATTTACTACAGGCGACGATACAGGCGACGGTGATAACGACGAAAATAACGAAAATGAATTATTTAGAAAATTAAAAAGACGGTGATCTAAATAAATAACCAGAAGAGTGAATACAAACAAAAATATTAACGATCGATTATAATACTCCTTCTGCACAGTGTTAACTAACAACACCCATATTCGTCTAAAACTGATTTCTGATATTTGTAATACTCGTGATACTTGTGATATTGGTGATACTGGTGATACGAACTTTGTCATTGCCTCAGCTCCTGTTTTAATTCCTGATCATCTGTTATCACTTGGCAGAAAAAATCCTCTAACGTGCGCTGTTGTTTTAATTTATTGATCTCCCCTTGCACCAAAATTTCTCCGCGATTCATTAGCGCCATTGTTCCAGCTACTTGTTCTACTTCTGACAAAATATGGGAATTGATAAAGAAAGTATGTCCCGCTTGATTCAATTCTCCGATCAATCGTTTCAGATCACGAATTCCCAAAGGATCTAACCCAGAAAAAGGCTCATCCAAAATAAATAGCCGGGACGCAGCACAAGCACCAGTACTAGCGCCAATCAATAATTGGGCAATCCCTACTCGTTGCAACTGCCCTTTCGAAAGGGTTTTAACTTTACGCGTCCGCAGCTCTAATAAACCGGCTTTCTGCAAAACCTGTTCTAGATCTTCGGCTTCGGTGTGGGCCCCATCCTTGGCATCCTTGGCATCCTTCAAAATACTCCTTACGAACGCCAATACTTTTTCAACAGTATAGTAGGGATAAAAGGTAAATCGTTCGGGAAGATAAGAAATCCGGGACCGTAATGCCGTTTGATGATGCGGTTGACCATCCAGTAAAATCTCACCACTATCAAAATGCAAAAGCGAGAGTAATGATTTGACCAAAGTAGTTTTGCCTGCCCCGTTTGGCCCTAGCAAGGCAAATACCTCTCCGCTCTTTACATGCAAATTACAATTCTTCAAAGCTAAAAATTTACCGTTAGCATAAGATTTACTGAGATTATTAATGGTAATATCCATAGCAAAAACACCCTAGACCATTGTAAAAGAAATTGTGTAAGTCAATTGTGTAATTCTATACACGTTTTATCCATATCAAATATCGATCTCAGATCGAAAGGAGTAACCATTGTGAACGCACCAGAATTTGAACAAACCCAATTCATCCAACAATTTATAAACCTGACTCGTTCTGGTTATAATTATTTACCAACCGATCAACATCTATTGGAGTTATACCATGAGCATCTTAAGAAACTAAAGAGTAATTTCGATCAACTGCTATTAGATCAAGGTTACTCGGGTGTACTTATTCACTCTGGAGATGCTCCTTTGAAATTTCTAGATGATGCCCACTATCCATTTAAGGCCAATCCTCATTTTATTAATTGGATACCACTTGATCGCCACCCTCAGGCATTTTTATGGATCGCACCAAAAGAAACTCCACTGCTTTTTATTTTTCAAAAAAACACATACTGGTACAAACTTCCACCTGCCCCCCATGGACGATGGTGTTCACCGTTCGAGATTGTTCATTACTCCGACGAAGAAGAAATCTACAAAATATTAGAAAGGAAATTTGTCAATGGCGTTTACCTTGGTGAGTGCCCACCATCTTTTCAAAAATGGAAATTTTCTGCCTATAATCCAGAATCATTACTAAAAAATTTAAATTTTTTGCGCAATACCAAAAGTGAATATGATCAAGCATGTATTCAAATCGCCAACTACTTTGCTGCTGCTGCCCATCAACAGGTAGCGGAACTTTTTAAAAGCGGTCGTTGTTCAGAACTAGAATTACACTATGAGTATTTAAAAAAATTAGGAACGCGTGAGGAAGATACTCCTTTTGATAACATCATTGCCTTCAACCAAAACGCTTCACTCTTACATTATGTAGATTCTGACACTACCCCTCCGTCGGTACACTCCCCACTGCACTCTTTGTTGATCGATGCTGGCGCCAAATTTCATGGTAGAAACAGCGATATCACTAGGACATATGCCTTCAATCCTCATTCTGAATTTGCAGCAATGATTTCAGCGCTGGAAAAGGTGCAACAAACTATAATCTCTGAAATAAAGATCGATACTATCTATCCACAATATCATCAACGGGCCCACCAATTGATCGCCCAATTATTGATCGATTTTAAAATCATTCAACACCTGAACGCGGAAGAAGCGGTGGCAAAAAAAATTACACATACATTCTTTCCTCATGGTCTTGGTCATGCATTGGGAATTCAAGTCCATGATGTGGGAGGAAAAACGATGAAAAACGAAGACGTAGATCCTAAAAAAGCTTCGGAGCAAAAGCAGGCAGAAAAGGATCATCCTTGCTTACGGCTGATTAACGAGGTGCAGAACGGACATGTTTTTACTATTGAACCAGGAGTTTACTTTATTGATTTTCTTTTAAAAGAATTACGGTCCAAAGAAGATGGGGCCTATAGCGCCTACATCAATTGGGAGCGAGTGGAAAAATTCAAGAAGTATGGCGGGATTCGCATAGAAGACAATATTCTTATTAAAGACAACAAAGTACATAACCTTACTCGTCGCGCATTTGATGCAATCAATTAATGCGAATTGATGCGAAAGAAAGCGATCAAGACACAACCACTGACTGGATATCATTCAGGCCAATCTAGTAGTTGTCTTGATCGCTTGTAATACAAAAGGAGGAATCAAATATAACAACACTTAGTTTTCATTTTATCTGAACTTCACCATAAGTGCTACCTAAAAATGCACGCAAGAACACCACTAGACACCACTAGACGCCACTAGAATGACTCTAGAACGCCACTAAAGAAAGGTCCAGTTCGAACGTGAAACCATTCTTTGCTGTCCGCCAAGATAGCGCTCCACTATCATTTAGCATTGGCGCAATTGCTTCTAAATAAATTTTGAAATTGGTGTTCATTAGATAGTTGAGTGAAATAGTACTCTGTAAATTATTCCGATATTGCTTATGGGATTTCGAAACATAAGTCAAAAGTTGATACCCCAAAGTAATTCCTGAGTTCAAACCCAATCCATAATTTACCCCAGGAGCAATGCTAAACTCATCGTAAGAATCTATCGCTATAGAGCTGCGAGCTATCTGACTGTGATGCAATAACTGTAGATAAGTAGAAAATTCAGAATTTACGACAAATTCAGGAATAAAATAAATATCGTGCTTGTAGGTGGGGGTACTGCGTCGCTCCTTTCCACGAGCTATGGCATCTATACCTTCTAATCGATATTTATCATCAGTATTCACAAAAAATAAATCAAACTCACTGTTAAGCAAAAAATTCGAAGCAAGCTGCTTCCTAGCATAGATGTTCAAATTTAGATTACCTAACTCCTGTTCCCAATATCTGGCCTCCGATGAAACACGAGCATAGTAACGGGTGCTGGCGGCCAGAGAGATTCCGCTGCCTGCTTCCGTTAAAATGTTGTTTTGATCAAAACGCACTGCTAAGTAACCATCATAGAGCTTATAATTTTCTCCACCGTTTGCTCCCCCTTGTACGCTGCGATAGTTTCTGGTAAAGATTAGCTGGGGATAGAGGAAAAAAGTAGTATCGCTGTTTAACGCGTAGGTGAGCGCTGTATATAGATTGGTAGCATAACCGTTGGTAGCATAACCATCGATGGTATTGTGTTTGTCATCCTCTACTCTGGAGATGGTCTCTGTATCTAAACGCAAACCAAATTTTGAAGCACGCAGGCGATCATAGAAATTATCAATAGTAGTAACACTGGTGGTACTGTTTGCCAACACAACAGCGGACAGTGTTGTGGCCGCCACGAATACGCCCAAACACAAGCAAAAACTTCTGAATATTCTGAACAATCCGCACAATCTGAACAATCTGAACAGTCTGAACATTTGTTAGTCCTTTTGTTCCACTCCGAGTATAACAGTCGGACAACGCCTTTCCTTTTTACGTGAGTATTTTTTTTTTAGCAATCACTTTTATCTGAATTGCTTAAAAATTATCTGAATTGCCTTAAAAAATTTCCTGACTTTTGTAGATTTGTTATTTTATGACTTTATTTTGCTATGCACATTTGTATACTATTGTTTCAAGGAGGGCATCGACAGGATTACCCAACAATATTAACCAAGTTATATAATGGGAGTTATGACTGTGAAGAAACAAATGCGCAAACAAAAAAAGATCAAGCTCAAAAAATCAAAACTGACGCAAGAAAAATTGTCTTTAAACAATCCGCTCTTGAAAAAAGAACGATATCTGTGGGGAAAAGTGGTTGGTTTTACCATCATCCTCTTAGTAATTGGCGTGGCCATTGCCTTGGTCATGGTAAAATAAGGGCCACTCAAAGATGAACAAATGCACCACCGATCCACAACATAATCAATGCAAAGACCTATGCAAAGACTTATGCAAAGACTTATGCGAAGGCCTATGCAATTTTATTGCAGCATCTCCTACGCCTTACCATACGGTCTGCAATCTACAAAAAATTCTTAGCGAACAGGGATATCAGAAGCTTTCGGAAAGCGAGGATTGGGGGGAGTTATCAAGTAGGCCAGGAAAATATCTGGTCACACGGGGTGGTACTGCCCTGATAGCTTTCACCATTCCGGATGGCCCTAACAACAACAATCACAATTATGGAATTCGCATTATTGGGGCACATACTGACTCTCCTGCTCTAAGATTGAAGACTCGGCCAGATATCTTCAATGGGGGATATTGGCAATTAGGTGTAGAGGTTTATGGGGGGCCAATTCTTAGCAGTTGGTTTGATCGTGACCTCTCAATCGCCGGAATGATCACCTTACTGGATAATCAACAAAGGCCAACAAATGTGCTGGTTGATTTATATCAACTTAACAAAATGTTGGTACAGATACCTAACGTAGCAATTCATCTCTATCGAGAGATCAACGAAAATAGAACCATCAACAAACACAAAGAACTCTCCGCAATCTTAGGGTCTGGATCCAATTTAGGCCCGTTGCTAGAAACAATAAAAAAATTATTGTTGTTGCCTACACCCGAAGTGGCGCCACCCAAAGTGGCGCAGGAGATTCTCGGCCATGACCTTCGTCTCTATAGCATAGAATCTCCTGTGATTGGCGGTGTCAATAACGATATGCTATTTGCTCCACGCCTAGATAACTTACTCAGTTGTTACATTGGATTAACCGCGCTGATAAATGCTTCGAACGCTCCATACACTTCAAATAATCCAAATGCCAATTCAGCATATCCATCGTTACTTATTTGTTACGATCATGAAGAGGTTGGTAGTGGTTCGGAGGTGGGCGCGCATGGGCCATTTTTGAAATCCACGCTAGAGCGGGTATGGGGACAACGTTTGTATACATTGCTCGCAAAATCGCTACTTTTCTCTCTGGATAATGCACATGCGCTGCACCCCAACTACCCAGAGCTTTATGATCCCGTGCATGCTCCTGTCTTAAATCAGGGACCCGCGCTAAAGATCAACGCGAACCAACGCTACACTACTAGCGGCGAAAGCGGAGCACTCTTCAATCTGTGGGCACGAATGGCAGGAGTCCCAGTACAGACTTTTATCAATCGTGCAGATAAGACCTGTGGCTCGACTATCGGTCCGATCACCTCCGCTTTGCTGGGGATCAGTGCTCTCGATGTAGGGATTCCTTCACTGGCCATGCACTCTATTCGCGAATGTGTTGGTATTAGAGACATCGAGGGTTTGGTTAAGATTTTAACGCTCTTCCTCAACCAAGAACAGGTAAAGATCCCCTAGCGGCAAGATAAGGTTCTGTATAAGGTCCCAATAAGGTCCATATGAAAAAAAACGTCCAACTGTCCCTACCATTACTACCACTACTGCTACCACTGCTACTACTACTCCTACTATCACAATTTACTTTTTTTGCCTGCTCCTCAAAGAAAGATAATCCTGCTAGTGGAACCGCACCTGCTGCCTCCACCGCAAGCAGTGGCGGTGGTAGTGGCGGTGGCGGTAGCAGCAGCAGCGACAATGACCCCTATTTCAAATTGCAGTGGCACCTTGTTAACACCGGCCAAGAAGAGGGCACAATCAACGAAGATATCAACGTGGCCTCTGTCTGGAATGAGGGTAATCGCGGAAATGGAGTTTTGGTAATGGTGGTTGACGATGGAGTGGAGATCGCTCATCCAGACTTGGTGGCAAATATTTCCACCGATTCCAAAGACACCCATAACTATGTCACAGGAAGCAATGATCCTACACTTCCTTCATCCAAGCATGGAACTGCGGTTGCTGGACTGATCGCTGCAAAAGATCAAAACGATATTGGTGTGCGAGGAGTTGCCCCGGCCGCCACCCTGGGAGGAAATAATGTTCTTGAAAATTCTACTGCAAGCAATATTTATACGGCATTAACCTCAAATGTCGAAAACATCTCTATTTTTAACAACAGTTGGGGCTCAGACGACGGTTATGGAGTTTTCACGTCGGCCAATTCTATGGTTAACAGGGCCATAATATTGGGACTACAAACAGGACGCAATAACAAAGGCAGTATCTATCTCTGGCCAGCGGGCAATGGAGCAGATTCTCTTAGTGCTGACAATTCCAACTATGATGGTTACTCAATTCATTTTGGGATTATCACCGTCTGCGCGGTTGGAAATACCGGCGTTCGCTCTGCTTATTCTGAGATTGGTGCTAACGTATTCATTTGCGCCCCTTCCTCCAACGCTGGAGAATCTACTGCCAAGATGGTAACCACCGACCTTAGTGGAAACGAAAAAGGTTATAACGTTATTCAGTCATATAGCGATTTAGATAATAAAGATTACACAAAACTCTTTGGAGGCACATCCGCTTCCACCCCAGTGCTATCTGGGGTAGTAGCGCTTATTCTAAATGCCAATCCCAATTTAGAGTGGCGCGATGTGCGCAAAATTCTGGCGCAAAGTGCCCGCAAAAATGACCCTACTAACAGTGATTGGACCACTAACGGTGCTGGTTACCACATCAATCAAAATTACGGGTTTGGCGTGGTTGACGCAACAGCTGCCGTTGCCCTCGCAAAGAGGTGGGGAAGTTCGGGCCAGTTCGTTAGTGGTTACAATGGCCTGTCTTTTCCTAGCGACGGGAAAAAAACTGTCAATACCGCCATTCCTGATAATCCCCTTTACGGTAGCACAGGCCTAGTCAGTAGCACAATTACCGTCAGCGGTAGTGGTATTAATAAAATTGATTACATCTATATTCAAGTAAATATCACTCACGCAGATTGGGGGGATCTCAGTATAAAGCTAAAACGTACAATCAATGGCGTCACCGTCGAAGACCGATTGGCAGAACCACACCAGTGTTATACCTCCACCAAAACATCCGTCTGCTCAGTAAAAAGCGCCTGGACATTTGGTAGCGTACGCCACATGGATGAGCCCGCAGATGGAGATTGGACTATCGAGGTTAGCGACTTGCGTAGTGGCAACGCTGGCACGTTTAACAATTGGCAGCTAACACTTTTTGGAGGATGATCTAATGCGCTTAATTTTTAAAGCTATCACTATCGCCATCACTATTGCTATTGCTATCAACTTTGCCGTTGCGGCCGATCCCGCTGTTTATACTTGGTATGACGGTGATTTCCAACATCCCCGCAAAATATTTCTTCTGCCCACATATTTGGGAGTACTTAAAAGCACTGTTAACATTAATACCGATAATATTGACCCCAACACTCCTGAACCCAAACCTGGGCCAGCTCCAGACGGCAATCTTCCCAAAGAACTAAAAAATTTCGGAAACGCAAAAAAAATTAAAAGCTCTGCCTCCGCAGATATTTATCAATTATCAAATGCGTACGAGGGGTATTTTTCTGCCATACAAGCAAAACACGCAAAATCATCGTTGTCGTCTTCTAATAACAACAGCAACATTTCATACAACAGCACTTATATTACCCCAGTGTTTTCAGAGGACATTGATGGACCACCTACTCATCTACTCCCCGGTGGCGTCATTGTCTTTTTAAAAAATCTCAAGGGTGACACTGCCGTAAAAAATTGGGCACAGGAAAATCAGATTACTTTACGTAAAAAATTGCCACATCCCCAAGAAGAAATTTGGGTGATAGAGTCGCCTGCAGGACTTCCTACTTTAGATTTAGCAACACAATTAATTACTGATAAAAAATTTCAAAATCATATAAAAAAAAGTTATCCTGACTGGTGGACTTCATTGGGAATGAAATAACAAAAAATAACAAACAACAGAACAACAGAACAACAGGACAACAGTGATGACTGATATAACCGAAATGACCACGTGGATACCCTGTAAAAATTGGGAAGACATTAAATACTCGAAAACGAAAAGCGGTGGGATTGCCCGCATTTCTATTAATCGACCGGAGGTGCATAACGCCTTTCGCCCGCTGACTGTAAAAGAAATGCAACAAGCACTAGAAGACGCGCGTAATGATCCACAAATCGGAGTGATCATTATCAGCGGTGAAGGAGGAAAAGCATTTTGCTCCGGCGGTGATCAACGAATTCGCGCCGCTGATGGCTATCTCGACAAGGAAGGCGTCGCTCGCCTAAATGTTTTAGATTTGCAACGACAAATTCGTACCTGTCCTAAACCGGTAATCGCCATGGTTGCCGGATATGCCATCGGCGGCGGGCACGTTTTACATTTAGTTTGCGATCTTACCATCGCTGCTGATAATGCTATCTTTGGACAAACTGGCCCCAAAGTAGGTTCCTTCGATGGTGGTCTTGGCGCCTCCTACCTTGCACGTATCGTCGGTCAAAAGAAGGCGAGAGAAATTTGGTTCTTATGTCGTCAATACTCCGCCCAAGAAGCGCTCACAATGGGACTAATTAACAAAGTAGTACCATTGGCAGAGTTAGAGGCAGAAACGTTGCGTTGGTGCGAGGAAATTTTGGATAAATCACCGCTGGCAATTCGTTGTCTCAAGGCCGCTCTCAACGCCGATTGTGACGGCCAACTGGGTCTGCAAGAACTCGCCGGCAACGCTACCATGCTCTATTACATGACTGAGGAGGGACAGGAAGGAAAAAATGCCTTTCTTGAGAAACGCACGCCACGTTTTCGTAATAACAAACGTAGACCGTGAAGTCGATAATGAATATGTCAAACATACTGGATGATTCAGAGATAACATGCTAGATGATATATCGGAGCTATTCTCTACAATATTTCTATACCACATTTCTATACCACTGATGCTTGGGTCGCTGTAGTCCACCATAGTGCGCCATTCCCGAATTTTCTTAACTGATTTTGTTCATTATTAGAACTCAGGTCAGTAAAAATTTTTGCTTATTTTTTTTAAAAAATTATCCGAACCGGTTAGCGGTTGTGCATAATTTTTATGAACCCCTATGAAGATAAAGGATGGCCCTATGAACAAATACCCCATAACAAAAAACAAAAGCACTTTTACCATAATTTTTAAGACATTATGGTGCTGGCGACTCGCAATAGTAATTGTTCTTTCTATGCTGTGTTCGACATCATATAACAATCATGGTGGTGCTGTAGAAAGTGCTTATGGAGCAGCACCAGCACCAGCAAAGGGCGTCGCTGCAGCACCTCCTCCGAAGAGAACTGAGCCAGTAGCAGCACCTCCTCCGATAGCGAAAAAATCTGCGGCAGCGGCAGCGCCGCCGCCTATAGTGCCCAGTTCTGGGTCTTCTCCCTCAGCATCAAGTAGTACTTCAGCTAGCAGCAGCACAGCAACAATTCCATCTAGCGCGCCCACGTCGGCCAAAAGTTCTGTTATTGATGAACTAAAACAGAAACTCGCAAAACAGGGTGCAGCTGCGGCTGCTGCCCACCTACCCCCATCATCAAGCAGCGCTGCTCCCGTTAGCAGCTCCTCCGGTGTAAGCCAGGTCTCGTCTGCTGTTAGTAGTATGGTACCACAGGCAGTGAGTGCTGCTTCTGCTAGCAACGCAGCTGCCGTCATGGCGCCCCCCGCTCCGGCGGCTCCGGCGGCTCCGGCGGCTGCCCATTCACCGCCACACCTACCACCCCCATCACCGAGCAGCGCTGCTTCCGTTAGCAGCTCCTCTAGTGTAGGACCGGTCGTCTCGTCCGCTCCACCGACACATTCTAGTGCTTCTGCCGCAGCAATTAGTCCGCCGCCTGCCACTGGGACTTACGTTACATCCATCATACAGGATAAAGGTACTGTTTACGTAAGAGATGGAGGGCAAACTATCGAAGCAAAGGTTGCAATCGGCACAGATGGGCAGACAACAATAACTGCTAATGGTAAGCAGTATACCCCGAATCAAGTAATAGGTAATTCATCTTCACAGCAGATGCTAGCTATAGAAGACACGAGGAAGACTAGAGAGAGTCATGAAGAGAGACAAAAAGAACACCAGGATAATTTCATTCTCAGTGCGGCAAACGATGAAGATTGCGGAATGTTTTATGGCGCACTGCACAGAGGCATAAATTTTTTATATGCCATGGGAAAATATGCGCCAAAAACCCAACTACTAGAAATACCAAATGATAACGCTGCTAAAATTGCCTTGGCCGTGAAACACCTTAAGTTTATAGTTTACGTCAAATTTGGAACAGATTTGCTACAAAAAAACTTTGTAGGTGAAGGCAGCCCGTTTAAAGGAGGGAAGAACTTTGCCGACAAATGGAACGCACTGAAAGTTACAGATCCAGATAAGATGGCCGGTGAAATTTTTGATGCCAAAAAATGGGAGGAATACAGGAAGAAACCAAGAACTGGGGCCGAACTTACCACTGAGCCGTCCTATAAGAAATTTGAAGACGAAGAACTGAAAAAATACGCTGCTGAACGTTTAGCATTTATCGAAGAGTTCAAAAAACAGGTAGAAGGTAAAACACCGAAAGGAGTTGTACCAAAAACGCCTGATGAAGAAAGAAATGCAAAAGCTAAGATAGATACTAATTTTGCAAACGCCCAAAGTAGTGCGGCATTGGCCAAACAAAAAATTGATCAAATAATGGCCAGTCAAAACTTGGACGATGCACTGGCACGTCTTAAAGAACTATGTGCTGAAAAACGGAGCACACTAACAAGTATATTTTATACACTCTCGCAAACGGGAAGATCACCGAATATAGATGCAGTCAAAGAACGAATTGACGATCTACGTTCCAACTGCCAAAACCTCATCAAACTCTTCACTGACAAAAAAACAGCTCAAACATTAACATTAAATGAAATCAAAGGAGAGGTAGGCCCCATTGGTGGTGAAATCACAGAAATTGGTAGCGATATTGAGAAAGCAAAACAAGAACGAAACATCAATACCCTATTTGGTCCATCACCCCTAAATCCCATTTTTGCAAAATGCTCACAAATAATTTTGGGACCACATTCTGGAAGACAATCCGTACCAGCATCTGCCCTTGGTGCTATTGACTGTTACCGACGAACGATCCTTAACAACATTTTGGGAGAAGGGAACGCTGAAAAAATTCCGGGTGCACCAAATTGTGACTCTGTTAATGGACCAGAAAAACTCAAAGGTCTTTATGATCAAGCACTCTCGGAGTTGATGCGTTTGATAAAAGCGATAAATTGCGACATCAATATGGATGACACTAGTAAAGCCGACTTTAATAAATATGTATCCGGCATAACAGAACTGTATGAACTCGCCGTTCTTCTACTAAACAAAGGAACAATTGTGGAGATAGAAGGTAGCGACTTAGCGGACAGAATAGCACAAAAAGAGGCCGAAGCAACCAAAATACCATTAAAAGAAATGGAAGAAATAAAAAACTTTGTAGAAACATGTCTTAAAAAATATAAAGGAGAGAAGCAGATATTTTTACATAAAAACGTCTTTAAAACGGTCAATGCTAAATCATGCAAGGGCGATCCATTATTAATACAACGATCAAATCCATGTACTGTCGCCAATCAACCAAAGAAGAGTCAGACCGGGTGCGAATTTAATATCTTATTGGATGACAAACCCTCAAAATCAGATGGATGTTCTGCACGACCAGCACTGACAATATCACACTCAAGCAAAAATAAATCAACGCTCGATAAATTAGAGTACTCTTATTGCGATCAAAACAAAAATTTCAAAAATGAATCCCGAGTCATAGATCAACAAAACCCTAATCTAGAAGATGTCATAAATTCACTCAATCAACATCACAAACGCACTAAAAACAAACATCTGCCTCAAGCACTTTGCGAGAAAATTAAATCGTTGTTCCCCAGTCAGTCAGCACAGATAAAAAACGCGGACGAGATCCCAGCGTGCTTCGATAAGGTTGATCCTTGTGCTAGCATTAGTGCCGCGACAGCACCCCAATGCGTAGGTAGCAGCGTAACGCCTGCACCATCAATAGCAAGTATCGCAAGCGCAATAGTGGGTATGGATCCGGATTGTCAGGAACCACCCATTGATACCAATGATACCAAAACCAAAGAAAAATGTACTGTTAATGTTACGATTTATCAGACTGATGATGATGATGTCCTTAAGCAAAAAATTAATACAGATATAAGTTCCAAAACATTTACCCGAAATTCCATTTATGCATATTTTCACGAACCAAGTCTGTGTAAAATTTTTTACACTAAAACTGAATCAGAAATATGTACACAAGAACTTATTAGAGAAGTTAAAAAAGTTGCCCCTACGGGGGATCAAATACCTCAAAATTTCACAGTAACTATTCCACCAAAATACTGCCAAAAGGGATCAAATAGTAGTAAGAGTGGTAGCGGTAGCGGTTCTTCTGTTCCTGGCAGCAGTGGTGGTGTGGCGGGCGCACCAGGAGGAGGAGGGTTCTTCGGCGGCGCTGTACCCAGCACAGCACTCCCCTCTGCAGGCGCAGCGAGGGCGTCTACAGCAGGTAGGCGTTGATTGGGACTAACCAACTATGATGATCTTCTGAATAAGGCGAGAAACATTGGACCAAGTCCTTCACACTGATCAGGGAGTATCCACCAACCATACTTTGTGGCCTCTCCCTGAGGAAATGTCGGTCTGAGAATTTCAATGGATCCTCTCCGCTTAAAAAATCGCTGTTCTAACCTTGCAACCAATCCGTCATTCTCCAGAGGAGAAAGTGCGCAAGTACTATAAAGAAGACACCCCCCAGGACGTAACACTTGTAGTCCCGATACCAACATAGCATATTGCTCGCGGCATAAACACTGAGTGCGTTTTTTGCTCCAGTCCGCCATATGAGATTTGTTGCTGGAAAGTAACAGGTGTCGTTCGCTAGAGCAAGGTGCATCCAGTAGTATCCGATCATAACCATCGCTTTTATCACGAACGCACCAACTACTGGCATCATGTCCGTACACCTTAATTTTTGCCCTGATATTGGCAGGAAGATAGTCATTCAGAGTCCGCAGCAATCGCGCCCTTCTAGCAGCAGAACGTTCGTTCAGGATCAGCTCCCCTTGCAACACAAACTCTCCGTCAACATTTTTTGTGGACATGCCCTCTGCCAAAATCAATGATTTCCCTCCAGGTGCAGCACATAAATCTAACACTCTAATTGGAGCAGTTGGAGAAGCTTTTTCTTCGTCAGCAATCGGCGTTTGTATCGGCACTTGCATCAACGCCTGCGCGGCCCATATTGACGCCAAATCCATAGAATAATATTTATGCAAATTATCTTTATCTGTATCTGTATCTGTATCTGTATCGTTACCATTATCTTTAGCAAAAAGATTCTCTCGTGCCACAGGTCGCTTCTCTTCCAACAACGCCTGTTTCAACTTCGGCCAACGCTCTGTACCAAAAACTTCCAGATAGAAGAGATCAAACGCGGCCTCCCCTCGTAATTTTGTCGTCTGCTTTACCATATTTCCAGTCACACCTGTATGAATTAATTTTATTTTTCAAAAAAGAGACAGTTGCCCATCAACAACTCTTTGTACGTTATTCGTGGTTACTTTAGATTTACCTTTAGTTTTATTTTCGTAAGGGATAACGGCAGATTCAATAACTTGTACAAGTTTAAGACAAGATTTCCCCACACCAATCTGTCTTAATACAAACTCCGGAATCCCCCAAGGGTAACTATCCGCCTGTCCCACTGAACTGTTTACATCTTCAAAAGGCGACCGAAATGTGCATTGACAAGCGATATA
>JADGBS010000460.1 GCA_015231325.1 Oligoflexia bacterium
GCCACCACCACCTGTTAGAGCAGCACCACCTCCTCCTCCACGTAAAGCAGCAGCGCCGCCACCACCTAAGATTGGAGTGGAACAAGCACCATCAGAAACGTACGCACAAAGACGGGCCAGAGGATGGTTTATATATACTTATTTACCAGAGTGCGACCGAATGGAGGATACTCACAATGACATTAACCAAATCCGACATTACAAATCGGGTTTTTAGGGATATGGGTTTGACAAAGAAGGAGGCAGTTGACCTGGTAGAACTGGTTTTTAAGACAATTAAGGATACTTTATCGGAGGGAGAGAGAGTAAAAATTTCTGGATTTGGTAACTTTTTTGTACGTGATAAGGGGAGCCGTAGGGGGCGTAATCCGCAAACCGGACATACTATGGAGATTTCTGCCAGGAGAGTAATTAATTTTAGATCCTCACAGGTATTACGCGAGGATATTACCTCTAAATATGCTCATCGCATCAATGAGGCCGGAGATGAAGATACTTCTATCCCCCCTAATGCTGGGATTTCGCGGGCGCTCAATTCCTTTACAGGCGGAGAGCAGGTCCACGATGATGATGATCACAATCCAGAAAATGAACTCGATGATGATATCGATGATATCGGTGATATCGATGATGACAAGCAATACAATCGTTAGTAAAAATCAAAAAACAGCTATAAATGGGGTGGGTCCATTATGGGATCCGTTATAGGGTCCTAAAGGGTGGTGTTTTGTGGAACTATCGTCAGATCAATCAATAATGTTGCCACGAAAGTCGTTATTTAAAGTAGAAGAGGTTTGTGTTCTTACGGGAGTGAAATTGCACGTTTTGAAGTTTTGGGAAAGTGAATTTCCAGAGTTGTCCCCAATTGCTTCTGCTTCCGGACAAAAATTGTATGAGGAAAGAGACATAGAATTGATTTTGTTTATAAAAAAGAGGCTATTGGAAGAAAATGTTGCCTTGGAAAGGGTGAGAGGCGAGTTGATGGAGTTATTTCCTTCACACCCCGGTGATGCAAGCAGCGCTGGCGTGACACACGCTGGCGTGACACACGTGGGCGTGACACACTGGAGCAAGCGAGCAACGAATTCTTCCGTTTCTTCCTCACCTGCAAGGCCGCTACCCGTGGCCACGCCACCGGTATTGGCATCAGTGTCAATATCTACATCCGCTATAGAACAAATACTGGAAGAGGCCAGTACCAAGATATCAGCTTTGTTGGGGCATATCGAGCAGATAAAGGAAAAGCACTCTTGGAAGATTTAACTCGATGCGGTCTATCTCGATGGAATACATGGAATATAACGAGATGGTTGTTCCCACTTCTGGCCGGAATTTTTTATATTTTGGGTTTTCCTTCCTTCTTGCCATTTAATTTTTTCTTATTTCCTATTATTGGATTAGTGTTGTTGTTCAGATGCATCCTTGTCGATATCAATGTCGATGCAAATAGCGAAATTACAGGTACCCATCGTGACCTCAAGGCCGAATTAATTTCCCTGATAATTTTTTTTGTAGTGATCAATTTTGTGGGGTATGGGTGGCTTTCTCAGACGCTTCAAGAGTTTGGTGAGATCAGTCCCCCTATCAATTATTTATTAGCGACTTTTTATTTTTTGATAGTAATGCCTCATTACTGGGTTTTCTGGTTGTTGTTAATTCTGGGTGAAAGATTTCTGAAAAAGATTAAGATCAAGAATAAGTACAAGAACAAAAGCAATAATGTAGTTATAATGAATATCATTCTGGCCCTATTGTTTGTGCTTTGCGAATATTATATCCCCGTGCTTTTCCCCCCCCCCTACCTGGGGCACGCTTTTATGCAAATTACACCATACTTGGGGATGGCACCAGTCGCAGGGGTTCCCCTTTTTTCTTTCGTTAGTTTTTGGCTAGTACTCTCGTTAGTAGGGTTTAGTAGGAAACAAAAACAAAAACAAAAAGATTTTTTAGCACCGGTGGTGTTTTTGCTTTTTCTTTGTTGTAATTTTTTATATCCGTTGCCACGATTGCAGGAAGGAATATCTCCGAAAAGTACGCCGCAGCAGGGAACTCGTATTAGAATAGTGCAAGCGAATGTGGGAAGCGTATTTAAAA
>JADGBS010000461.1 GCA_015231325.1 Oligoflexia bacterium
CAGGAGAGAATCCCCTAAAAACTCCAGACGCTCATTTTGTGGTAAAGAAAAAAGACTCCACTCATGCGCAAAAGAGCGATGGGTCAGGGCATTAATTAGCAGCTGTATACGCACGAAACGATAACGCAGCCTTTCCTGTACGGCAACAATCAATTTGTGTTCCTGCATATATTGGTAAAACATGTCAGGCGTACTGGGAGCACGCTGTTTTCCCTTGGAATCCAAGAGCGCGAACAATGTCGTGGCCGTGCTGCTATGCCCTACTGATCCCACAGATTGCATTTAGATGTACTCCTCAATGTATTCTATATACACTTATTATGCACTCATTATGCATCTATTATTTATTACGCAGATTGTACCATGTTCTACCATCTTCTATCGTGTTCTTCCGCATTCTTCCATCCTCAAGAATAAATCGCCTTTTATCATCCTCATAAATCATTTGCAAGAAAAGAGTAAACGCCGTGCCCCCCCGCCAGGCCCATGGCCAGTCCCACAGCGAACCAACCAACTTCAGTAACTTCAACAAGTTAAAGTATTGTCGAAGTGACTATAGATCTAGTATGATGGCCCATTGATAAGTGTTAAGAGTTATATAAGGGTTACATACGATAAAGAGATAAAGGACACGTCCATGGAAACAATAGAAAAAAATAACTATGAACCCCCTATCCTATTTAAACAAAATGCAGACTATTTGCTTTCTCTAGAGAAAGAATTTTTTAACTCCCTGGTGCTTACTAAAAAAAGCGCCAATACCATTAAAAATTATCGAACAGATCTGAACTGCTTCAATCAGTTTTTAGAGAAACGGCAGCACCTCCCTTGTATCAATAATTTTGGACTACAACAGGTTGAAGAGTATGCTTATTTTTTAGAAGAAAGATACACCTCTACTAACTCACGCCGCAGAAGAGTGCAAACCCTCAGAATCTTCTTCGATTTTTTACTCTCAAAAACAGTGGTGAGAGAAAATCCCGTAAAGAAAATATCCCCTTGTCCTAAATTTTTAGAT
This sequence comes from Oligoflexia bacterium, assembly GCA_015231325.1. Lineage (GTDB taxonomy): Bacteria > Bdellovibrionota > Bacteriovoracia > Bacteriovoracales > Bacteriovoracaceae > JADGAN01. Next base: position 1,019 of record JADGBS010000461.1, read on the forward strand.
GTTCCTCGCCCGGCCTCGTTGGAACATATTCAGACTATGTTTACATATCTAAAGAACGAAAGCGTTGTAACCACCAGCGCTAGCACCGTTTTTCCATCGCTTTTGGCCTGTCGCAATTTAGTTATTGTAATGTTGATCTATGGCCAAGGGTTGAAAGTCTCGGAATTATCACAGCTACAAAAAAGACACCTTTTTTTGGGGAAAGGACCTAGGGTCATGATTAATCCCCCAAAACGTGATCCCTACACCATCCCCCTACAAGATGTTTTTGTACAAGTCTATAACCAGTATCAAAAACTGTTTAATAGAGTATTGAAAGAACAAAAAATAGTGAACCCTAAATCTAACGCTAACCTTAACAATAACAACATCCACAATAACTTTGATTCGTTGCTATTTAACGCTAACCATTATCGTATTTTGGCAGGTGGGCTCTCTCCGCGTGGATTAGAAATTATCTTCGAAGATCTAAAGAAAAAACTAAATATCGAGATCACTCCCAAATCTCTACGGCAAGCATGCATTTTTAAGTGGATCGCACAAAAGCACCCCTCAACTCAGATCAAAGAATGGCTGGGGGTGGCACCAACCTACTCGCTGGAACCGTACTTAAAACTTTCCTCTAAAAACAGTTACAACTATAACGACAATTTTATCTATCAACTATTCTTAGACCACTAAAGACAATTTGATGAACCTTTTTGGGAACACTTGACTTTCACCCGTGGAGGAGGGCGATTGCCGACTGGCAAACCTAGATCTTGGTCTAGATGCCAACGGTCCACCAAATATTCCTCGCGCTCGATACGATAAAAATTAATATCCTCCTCAACAAATTCTAAGCGCTTGGCCAACTCCTGCTGCATCTTCAACTGCTCACCCTTTTGCCAATAAAGCCTATCTAGCACCATCTGTTTTTCTTTTCGAATCTGCTCCATGCGTTTTTCAAACTCAGCGACAATAGTTACACGCTGATGTTGGTAGGTCTGCAGTTGATTATTAATGTCGCTTAATTGAGAAAAAAGATCCTTGCGCATTTTTAGTAAAATTGCTCGGTATTGACTG
>JADGBS010000462.1:0-498 GCA_015231325.1 Oligoflexia bacterium
CACTATTGGCGCTTTGATAGTATGAAAAATGTGAACAACTCCATCATATCTGGTAATCTTTTCTTCTGGTATATCTAGCACCTCGCCTGTAGCTGCAACATGCAAGTCATCTCTGATATATTTTTGAGTTATATCGGGGGCAACAAAAGGTGCATCAATAATGTCAGTGAGTTGCTCTGACGTCATTCCATAATAAGTACGAAGTGCCTTATTTCCCCACATCAGTTTGGCCTCTGGACTTTTGACGAAAACAATGTCCCCGATTGTATCGAGAATTTGATTCAAGTTTTCTTCACTCTCTTTTAACTTCTTTTCTGCCAACTTGCGCTCAGTGATGTCGACGCCAGTACCCTCAAAGGCAATCGCATTACCCTTGTTATCCAAAATAGGAGCACCATTTGCACTAAACCAACGAATAGATCCATCCTTGTGCAACACTCGGTATTCAGCACCAATTTGTCTCTGTTTTGTTTCCATTGTTTTTTTTAGAAATTCCAT
>JADGBS010000462.1:537-2071 GCA_015231325.1 Oligoflexia bacterium
TGTCGGATGTCCTAAAAGCAAAGTCCAAGAAGGGGAAACAAAGGTAAAGATCCCTACCGGTGAAAGCGTGAAAATTATATCATGACTGTGTTCAATTAATAGGCGATATTTTTCCTCGCTCTCATTCAATTTTTTTTCGGATTGTTTACGTTCGGTGATATCACGACAGAGAGAGATGATGGCGGATGTTTTGGTTTCCACAGTAGCACTTATTTCCACCGGGGTGATTTTCCCATACTTATCCACATAATCAATAACGAAGTTTCTAATACTACCATCTTTCAAGCCTCTAGCAACAGCATCGTATCCCTTCGATGGCCCTGAATGAAAATCAAAAAATTGTTTGTTAAATTACTTCTAACGGCGACCAAATGAAAAAAAATAGTGTAACGGCAGACTGGTCGCTAAACTAACGGAGGTAATTTAGTTATGATTCCAAAATTAGCGATTAATGAAACGGTGGAACTATTAAAACATTGGCGGGAAACAAAAAAAAGCAAGCAATCGAGGATTCCCATTGATCTTTGGAAAAAAGTGATGGCCTTGCGTTCTCAATATAGCGATGACGAAATAATTAAAAAATTGGAGTTAAATTCGTATCGTTTTAAAAAAAAGATTGCCACCTTGCCCAAGAAACAGCGGAACCTACCAGATCAACAAAAAAAAATTAAATTCAAAGAAATTAGACCAGAAATTCCCACTGCCTTTGACGGTTCACAATTTAAGACTCAAGGGGGTTTTGGGGGGAAAATTATGGAATTGAATCTGCCGAATGGAATAATCGTGAGGTTTTACCAATGATACAAATAACCCCACACATGAGACTTTTTATAGCGACAAGTCCGGCAGATTTCAGGGGAGGTATTGATTGCATAGCAGGGATCGTAAAATATAAATTATTAAAAGATCCTATGGATGGCGCGTTGTTCGTATTCCATAATCGGAAACGGACCAGCATTAAAATTTTGATTTACGATGGCAGTGGATACTGGTTGATGCAAAAAAGATGGTCACAAGGAAAAATTCATTGGTGGAACAATATAGTTGATCAATGCCATCCTATTACCGCTGAAGAACTTTTAGGATTGATTTGGGGAGGTGACGCTAGAGATTTTAGGAGCAGAGAAAAATGGAAAAAAGTTGCATAATTTAGTGGGCCTCGTATGTTTTTTATTATAACTTCAGGAGGTGAAAACAACCGACCGTAACAAAAAAAATAAAATAAACCAAAAGAAGGTGAAGGAATTTCTTCTCAAGCTATCTGATGAAGAGGTTAATCGCCGGATTGATCAACTTGAAAAAGTTGATATGGATACAGAGCTGAGAGAATATTTTATCTCTACTCTGAAAGTATTGTGTGAAGTTGATAATATGTTGGGGTTGAAAAATGCGACCATCGCACGATTACGCCGATTTTTTAATAAAGAGTCGGAAAAACGTGAAAATGATAATGGCGGCAGAGACAATGGGGCCGCCAACAACCCCGAAGGAAATGGTGACGATACGATGATGATTCAGGCAACCGAATTACTTT
>JADGBS010000463.1 GCA_015231325.1 Oligoflexia bacterium
AGAATAATATGTACGAAAAAAGAGGGACTGGCGCTCTCATCATCATCTTTACGGAGCGCCTGCTCAACAAAGAAGGCAACTACCCGCGCAAAAAACATAACAAAGGCATTAATAACGCCCTGTACGATCGTCATAGTTATCATGTCGCCATTAGATATGTGAGAAACCTCGTGACCGATGACGCCTTCAATCTCTTGACGGTTCATTCGTTGTAATAAACCGGTTGAAACCGCTACCAATGCATGAGAACTAGATGGACCAGTAGCAAAAGCATTTATTTCCGGACTGTCATAGATGCCTACCTCTGGCATTTTCGCTAGTCCTGCTCGCCTAGCATATTGATAAACTATTTGCACCACGTCAGCATATGGCCCTTTGGGATCAACTATTTCCACTCCCATCATCATTTTCACCATAAATTTAGATAGTAACAATGAAATGATTGATCCCCCCATCCCCCAAACCAAACAAAATATTGCTAACCTTTGGTAGTCAATCCCCATCTGTGTGAGGTACGGACGAACACCTAAAAGGTTGAGGATAGCAGAAATAGTGACGACAATCAAAATGTTGACTAAAAAGAAAAGTAAAAAACGTTTCATAAACATGGCAGAATCCTTTGTGACTGGAACTAAATTTGTATATTTTGAATACCTTATTTATAAACCTTTAATAGATCTGAATAGACCTTATTATATTAATTTAGTATAAGCACGGTTACTGTCAAGGGGGATATTGGAATATAGTCTGGATAGTCTGGGATAGACTGGGATTAACTTAAAAAATAAAATTTAACTTAAGTTTATTTATCAAAATGTCGTAATGATTTTTGAGGATCAACTAAGGGCAAATATATGGAGCAAATATTATGATGGGGTAAATATATGGATATTGATTTAGTAAAGAAGGCCTTAATTCTGGATGATGATGCAGATGTTAGAATAATAATGGAGAGTATACTTACGGAGTTGGGGTATTTTTGTATCAATGTATCGGATATTCGTAGCGCAATCAGTATTTTTGATTGTAATGAAATATCACTTTTGCTAGTCGATATCTCGGTCCCTGCCGACGTTTGCAATAACGAAAATTTGGGAAATGGTCTGGATTTTCACCACTACGTCAGAAAAAAGAATTTCAAAGGAAAAAGTATCTGTGTATCTGGATTTGCGGACATACTGATAGAAGATCCATCAATTAAAGAGTTTGATTGCGTTTTAAGTAAACCCTTTACCAAAGACGAGTTGGTGAGTTTGATCTATAATGAAAAAAAAGAGAAAAAGTGAAAAGTCAGCACAACTAACGGATATAACTAACAGCTAACAACAACTAATAGCTGTCACATGCAGCTAGTAAAATAGGATATTAATATGAGTATTTATGTTAATCGTACATTGAACTTAAAGCATATTCAAGTTATCGGTTTTGATATGGACTATACTCTGGTTCGTTATCAAAGTAAGCATTTTGAAGAGATGGCATTCAAGGAAATGATACGAAAATTGGTAAACGAAAAAAATTATCCCGAAGAAATCCTGGGTCTTTCTTTCGATTTTTCTAAAATAGTGAGAGGTTTGGTCTTCGACAAAAAGCGAGGAAATCTCTTAAAATTGTGTCGTTATGGAAAAGTTAAAACCTGTTACCATGGCAGCTGTCAGCTCAGTTTCTCAGAAATGCAACGAGTATATAAAGGTTTAGTAATAGACCTTAATGATAGAAATTATGCCACTATCGACACCACTTTCTCGGTTTCTCCCGCCTTGCTATATTTGCAGTTAATTGATTTAAAGGACAAAAACCAGCTTACTCCCGGATCCCTATTGCAGTTACCTTCGTATGAAGAGATTTATCTGGATATTGGAGATGCATTGGATAGATCGCATTTAGATGGAAGTTTAAAAAATAAAGTATTGAAAAACCCAGAACATTTTTTGATACAGGATCCATTCATTCCCCAAACCTTGGAGATGTTTAAGGCCAATCAAAAAAAATTAGTGATTATTACTAATTCCGATTTTTATTACACTCGTTTACTTTTAGATCACACTATGAATCCATTTTTAAAAAATC
>JADGBS010000464.1 GCA_015231325.1 Oligoflexia bacterium
AAAATAAGGATTTCGACTTTAAGGAAACAGGCAGAAGAACAAATCGCCTTTGCCTATGATTACCTGCCTAAACCATTTCAAAGCGATGCGTCAGGTGTTCGTCCGGATAACCTAACTACTATCTTAAAAAAACTAGCGGGAAAAAACTTGAGCGAAGCTCACAGAAAAAAGTGTACGGTGGCAGTGCCAGGAGGGGATAGTTATGCCACAAGTGTTGAGGACACTTTGTTAGCAAAAAAGCTGGCACTGGAAGCAGCACGCCCAGTACCTTCTAAAACTGCAGCAGAAGTTCATCCGGTTCCTTCCGCACCAATACAAATACACCTTAGTGCGACAACTCTACCTGTCGCCGCGGCGGCTGCAGCTGCTGCTCCTCCTACGGCCACTCTACAACAAACAGTTGCAGTGCCTGCCTCTGCACTACCGGAACCAACGCTAGCATCTTCCTCTGCTCCGGCACTGCCAAGCAGCGAAATTGACTCCGCTGAAAAGAAAAGATTATGTGATGGAGGATTGATAAACAAGGTTAAAGAAATTGTTGATGAGACAAGAGCTTCTTTTAATGAGATAACAGCGCAATGTCAACAACCGGAAAGACTGAGCAAATGTGTTAGTGATAAACTTCAGACGGCCAAACAAAACTGTCTGAATAACAAATGTGTCAGCAAAGATAAATGTATTCGTACCCTGATTGAGTCCCGTTGTAGGCTCTCATGTATGAATGATGAAGGCAGTCCTAGATGCAAGGGTTGTCTTTTAAATGCGAACATCCAGGACTGTGAACTTCGTGAAAAACAATGTAAAGAATCAAAAGAAGCAGAATGTATTGCTGAAGCAGAGATAAAAGCATCTAATTGTCAAAAACAATGCCTAGCACAAGGGCCAAAAGATATTTATGTTCGTAATAAAAATTATGAACAACGAAGACAAAATAAAGCATTAGCAATTGGCGAGGAAGGGCCTAATGTTTGGGAAAAGATTAAGGTAGATTTAAGTATATACGAGCTAGGAATCCTCTCTGCCAAGAGCGGCCAATATGATGAAGCAGCGGGCTTTGGAGGATTTCCTCTTTCAATTGAATTTTATGAAAATTACAGAAAAATGTTGGGATGTGATCCCCGACCCCAAGGTGATCCCCAAGGTTATCTGCCCGAAGAAAAAGAGATAATGTCCAAGGAATTGGAAAAAGAATTTAGGAAAGTGCAGGAAATTACTGTCGGAACTGAGGAAGTTGAAGAAGCTCTCAGGTACTTACTAGGGGATCTATCTAAATTGGCGCTAAAAATCGAAGAGGACGGTTCTGCTCATGCGCATTCACTTCGTTATAATATGGAAAAGGAAATAAAAAAGAGGCAAGTAATACAGATAATGCCTATTTGGAAGAAATCGATTGCGGATAATTATAGAATGCCCACTAAAATCCCTTCCATAACGATGGCAAAAGCTTTAATAGCTGGCGGAATGCAAGGTGAACTTGCATATTCAACACAAGCATCAATCAACAGGGCCGAAAAATGCAAGGTCCTAGCAGTAGATGAGGGTTGGCTCAGAAATATAATCAGCACCGTTCTGAATGACATTGGTTATGAATACTCCAAAAAAGAGGGGCCGGCAGGGAAAGCAAAAGAAGTCCAAGAAAATATTTATTCACTTTGTTCAAAATTTTTTGCACAACAATTAAGTAATCCGGCCTCAAAATCAGGAAAGAATGTTCCAACACAACCATAGATTAGTACAATGCAGCAATTGCTAACTTTATGAACTAATTACCCATCACAGGGTTAAGTACAGACTGTACCTACACTGCAACAATTTTATCGCTACCCCTTTACCCAGAACATTAAAATTCAACCACAAAATTCAACCACTTAGAAAAAATTTAATTTACGCCCTTATTGCACATTCTTTTTCCATAATTACTTTTCCACAGCTATAATTTCAAGGAGTAAAAAATGACACATGCAAACGCAAAAAAAGGAAAGTTACTTATGGGTAAATACAATCCAAAAGTTGATCTAGTTTTCAGAAAATTATTCGGCAGCGAAGAGAACAA
>JADGBS010000465.1 GCA_015231325.1 Oligoflexia bacterium
TTCAGTGATGTCTTCTATGGCAAGAAGAATAAGTCCATCTTTGCCCAGCACTCCATAAATCTTACGGGCATTCAAAAGCATTATGCGTTTTCCGATGGTAACAAATTCATGTTCTACCTCATAGTAGTCGAAAACGGTATGTTCTGGAAGAATGTTTTCTAAAAGTTCCCGCAGCTCGGGGATATCCCACTGTTTATTGCCCAGGTCATATATATACTTATCCACTGTCTCTTTCTGTGTTACCTTGAATAAATTCAAAAAACTCTGGTTTGCCATAAGAACATGCAGTTTTGAATCCAGCACCACAAAGGATTCACGTACTGTTGCCACAATATCCCTGAGTAAATAGGGTGTCTGATCCATTATAATTCCATCCTTAAGGTACAATTGACCTTATTTTAGTATTTAAGGATTTTGATAACTATCTTTTCAATAGACAAAACCACTTTGATAACGCCACTTTTGACTGGGTTGGAAAGGTGGTAACTTTATGGAAAATGAAATACTGGAAATAAGGCGGAGGAAAATTTTGTTGTTGGTTTTTATCCCAACCCCTTAATGTTTTTTTCTCATTTGCTATTCGGGGTTTAGATATGGGGAAGAATCCAACGATGTTTAACAATTTATTATTTTGGCGATAATGTTATAGCATTGCATGAAATCTCGAACCTCCTTCATGACCTTAGCGTTGTTTTTTTGCTCAAAAAATAAACATGGTAAGAATTGACGTTCCTTTGTTGGAACACACAAAGAAACCTTATGATAGTCTAAAAACACTAATTACTCTTATTCTCATTAACGATAACCTTATCTATAGCAGCATTTATTTTTGTCATTGTATCAGGGTTTGCTGACAGATATTTTTTCGATATGTATATTCCGAATGATTGTTCCTTATGAACCACTATTTTATAGTTTTCAGCTTTATCCCCTTCTTTTTTTATCAAATCCAATGCTATAGCATCAGGCAGAAACAAAACATTAATATAGTCTGATTTCAACATTTTAAATAAAACATCAACCTTAGGCGGAGAACCAACATCATACTTATTCTTTATAAGCCATTTATGGAGATTGGTGTTCATGGGTGTTCCGACTCTTGCCTGTTCTTTAAATTTTGAATTGCTTGGCTCAACAAGAGAACTGTCTTTAGGATAAACCCAACACCACTTATTTATAACCAACGACTTTGACAAAACCGCAATTTCGTTTCTTTCACTATTTTCAGATGCCAGAAAGAATCCATCCGCATATCCTTGTCCAGTGTTTTCAATAGCCCTGCCATAATTGGGAACAAGTTGTATGGAATATTCAATATTAGCTTCTTTCATAATTTTAGCAATCAATTCTACGCCTATGCCTTGATATTGTCCGTCTTTTTCAAATGTATATGGCGGATAATCAGGGATAGCGAATCTTATCAACTCTTGTGAATAAATGTAATTACCAGACATAAACAGAGAAAAAAATATTATCAAACATGATTTGTTAAACATAATAATAGCCTCCTTTACTAATCATGGCTTTTATCTATGGATTAGATTCCAGCAATGTTAGCAATCTATTACTGACAATATTGTTCCTGTTTACAAGGGGTTGGATAAACAAGCTCTACTTTACAACAACCTGATTTCTCCCATTTCTTTTTGCCTCATATAACGCTGCATCAACACGAGAAAACAACATATCACGAGTATTTGAAGAGGGTTAAACGGTTCTTCTATCATCAATGTCATTTTGGGTAATTCCTACCACGCTTTTTCGGTATTTGGGCAAATACCCCCTGAGAACTTTGAAATCGTATTTTCTATCCGCTGCCCTGCTCGTCAAAATATCTATTGTTGAGTCTTGAATTTCCCCAATGTTAATTGTAATTCTTCACCAATCTTCTTCAATTTTTCCGCCTGAATCCTCAATTGTGCCGAACCCTTTGCACCTTCACCTGCCGCAACATTGACTCTGGCAATATCTTTACTTATGCTCGCAGAAGCACCTGAAGATTCTCCTACATTTCTATTTGCCTCCTGAACACCTTCTGCAACCTGAGCA
>JADGBS010000466.1:0-1264 GCA_015231325.1 Oligoflexia bacterium
AAAGAGAATGAAAATACAAGATTTTTTGTAACCTTTACTGCTAACGGTGAACAAACCGGCCTTCAAATAAGTTGCAAAGAAAATTTAAAGTTGTTTGGCCTTGAAAATTCGCAAGCAGTTCAAGTAACTCAAAATCCTGCTGGAAGAATTTTTTTTACTCTCCCTTGTTATGGACCTAATCAAACTGTGCCTGCAGAGGACTTTTATCACACTTGTCTGCAGTCGCTAGAAAAAATCGATAAAAATTATTCGATCTATGACTTTTTGATTCAGAAATATCATATCACTTGTCCTGGAGTTTCAGTTAATACTCGAAATATTTGTCTCTGCAGAGATCTTCATCAACAAATGAGCACAATAGAAACCATCACACTAGATGAGATGGTTCAACCACCTAAAACCATCGATCCATTACTACAGCTCGACCACCTAACTAGTCTTAGTTTTAATGCAAAAGAATTAGAGAATAATTCGAGTTTTAATCTTCTTGCTAGGTTAGTAAATCTCAAAATTGATGGATGGAAATTTGGAGACATTCACCTTCCTCGCAGTATACGTACGTTGTCGGTTGAAAATTCAAGAATCAGGCGCTCATATCAGATAGTATTGCCCGATGCTGGGCTATTACCATTACCGGCACCGGCCGAAGAAAGAATCAGCTTGGATACAACTGTGGCCTTTGTGGAGGATAATAATCCCATTATCCCACTTGAAATGTCCCAAGAGCAGTCCAATGCTCCTGCCGGCGTTTTAGCACAGGAAATAATCCATATTGATGGGAGAAGAAATCATAATTGTATCGACAGTAGTGATACTACGCTGTTTCCTCGTCTATCAAGTTCCATGTGCAAAATTATGTTAAAAAGAAAAGAACCTGATCACCTCTTAAGTGTGATTCCCTCTGACACAAAATGGAGAATAAAATTTAAGTTTAAACGTTTTGTTTCTGCCGACGGTAGGAACATGACCGTTGATAGAGAAGGGGGCGATCCTTTTCACGTTGCGTTAAGAAAATATGAAGATGGAATTGATTATTACTACCAAGACGGTCGTTATCAAGATTACCGCCGTCAGAAAATTGATCACCATGAACCCATAGTTCTTCTGGATGGAACATCCATAACCAACCTATGGAAAGATTTAATGATGAATCGTGAAACTGTAACAAACAGAAGTATAGAGGGGGAAATAGTTCTTGAGTCCAAAGACAATAGATTTTTTATGAATGAAGAAGTGGAAGACCAAAATTTCATAAAAGAAACAT
>JADGBS010000466.1:1283-2038 GCA_015231325.1 Oligoflexia bacterium
TTCCGCTTGGGTAATACTGGCCAGACAAAATTTTATTTTAGAAGCTCCTCCGACAGATACTCCTTGGACAGATATATGGCCAGATTCTGTTGTAAGACCGGTGGTAAACCCTTCCCCCAGCTCAACCCAAATTGTAATCACCCCAACAAAAACAATTGATCAAATTAATGATTTGCTAACATTTACCATCAGAAATCTATATGATGATTATCTCAATTATTCAATCGACATCGATAGAACATTCGCCATTGGTCCCAGTAATGCCCTTGTTGCCGCAAATCCGCAAACAATTGCTGCTTGTGAAAAAATCATTGAACACAATTTGAGGAAAGGTACTTTGATTTTTAATCACGACAGTACCCCCCCTGATGCAAAAGGCAATATTACTTTTCAAGCGCTTGCTGAGGGACCAATTAATTATGGTTGTGTAATCGTAATCACCCCGAAATGGGAAATTGAAAGTTACGCTCCAATGCCAAATACAGCACTACCGCAGTTTGAATTAAGAGTTCAAGGATTAGGCCATGGGAGTGAATTTGAGTACAAATACTCTCCAGATTTTCTAGCTCCTGATTATGGTTTTTATCCCTCAGCTATTGGTCCAATTACGTTCCAACAAAACGCCCCTGTAAGTCACCTTGAAACTGATCAAGTTCGTGCACTTGATTCGGGTTTAGATGTAGATCACCAGCGTTTTCAGTTTATTCTGCATCCGCAAGGAAGAGATCAGACAGATGTTGTTTGGCAATGGTCAA
>JADGBS010000467.1 GCA_015231325.1 Oligoflexia bacterium
AACACCCGAAGAGGTACTGACCACTCTCGAACATAATCGATGGCTAAAGATGAAGCAACAATATCAAAAGTGCTATCTGCCAGCAGCGGAAGTGGCATAGATAAATCAGCAAATGGAAAATATCCCCCGTGAGAGAAGTTTAGAGGAAATCATTGTTAATGGTTGTGTGTTATGGATGGAGCGAGATAGTAGGCAATTGTGCTTGTTTGGACACGATGGTAGTGAGCAACGTATCTCTTTGGATTTTGGAAATATTGGCATCCATGGAACTCATTATCTTGAGCACAAATAAAAAAATAATATTATTTTTTGAAGACTCAGAAATGTTGGTCATACTGTACAGTGAGGGATAATTTAAAACTAAACTCTTCAATTATATTATTAGATTTCATTGTTGTTTTTTTGTTGCATCACTGTAGGCCTTTTCCAGAATAGTATCTTTTTGATCCATAACTTTTTTGTATTCTTGATATTTAAGTTCATCTTTAGAAGAATATTTTTTAGTGGGCATTCCTTTCTTTTCAGATTTATATCGCTCCACGAATAAATCAGCAGTTTTAATATCTTTCCGAGTAGACTCTTGCACATTACCAGAAGCATTACTAAGCGCGATAGAAAAATTAATTATCAATAAAAAAATGGCAAAAATTTTCATAGGGATAACTCCACTTGTTTTCATTAGAAAAAATAGTTGATATTAGTGGGACAGAGACTAGATGAGATTACCATCATATCCCCATTCTTTATGATCATAGAAAGTGATGTAGACGTTGGCAGCAGGAATAGATAACAGGTTGTTTAGTAATTTAAAAATCTCTTTATTCACCTTTTCCTTATGTATCCTTGCTGTTTCAGTATACGTTTTTACTTCAATATAGGCGCCGTCAGTTAAACGCTTGCCACCTTTGTAAAGATCGATACTACCCAGCAGTCCAATCATAGTAACCGCTTCCGATTTTCCGGGAATGTTACAAATAATTTTTCCCAACTCGTCCTTTAGTTTGCTCCTAGTGGGGTCATCAAGTTCCTTTGTTACTTTAACTTCAATGTATGGCATACTTCTTCTCCTGTTTTTTCGTTGCCTATTTTTGGATAATGATACAACAATTTTAGGCCATAGAGAACCGTAGTTTCATTACAAAAAATTGTGGTCCGTAATAACTGCTAACTGCGCTAAAAATATCAAACATTAACTTGGCCAGAGGATTAACGTTAATTTAAAAAAAACCAACCCCTTCTGTTAACCTCATCGATCTGATCGTTCAAAGTCCAGTAGTCATAAAGATAACCGATGAGAAAAAAACCCCCGGTTAATAACCAGATTATGCCGGTGATCCATTTGCCCAAGTAGAACCGATGCAGGCCCAATATACCACCAAAGGTTAAGAGCGCCCATGTAACGGTATAACTAGCGCCGGTCCCGTTGAATTTTATGTTCGCCTGGCGATCCATTGATGGGATAAGAAAAATGTCTATAATCCAACCAATCCCCAGTAAACCGAACGTAAAAAAATACAGTGTTCCAGATACCGGTTTGCCATAATAAAATCGGTGTGAACCAGTAAATCCGAAGAACCAGAAAAGATATCCAATGGGAATATGATGCATAATACTTTCCTTCTTTCTCAAACGTTCTCAAATTAAACACCACATAGATTAATTCAAAAGATATATATCTAAAAATATTGAATTATGGTCATAAATTCTGGGCCATAAGGCCATTTTTTTCAATTGTAAATCAGGAATATGGCATTGCCAGTAGCTATGACAATCTCTTTCTTATCGGGAATGAAAGCAGCTGAGGGGACATGGCCTGTATGTGCCCATCAGGGGGCCAGGGAGGCGGGGGACCGGGGCGAGAGCGCAGACTACTGATGAAGCGGGAAGTGCCTTGTTGTACTCAGTGAGATCATTCAATCAGTACTATCCCGTAATAATTTTATTTGCTCTGGTGATTTTCTACTACCTGAATAGGAAATCCATTCTTATGTGCACTAGCATAAACATCTATTCCAAATGACTCCATCGAT